>JAITTA010000210.1 GCA_031287395.1 Dysgonamonadaceae bacterium
TGAATAAGATTATTCTTTCTCCCCGTCCTTCCATCGGATTCGCACTCCTGGAAAAAACAGGATTATTGGAGTTGATTTTACCGGAACTTATTGTCTTAAAAGGCATTGAAACCAAAGAAGGAATAGGACATAAAGATAATTTCAGCCACACATTGAGAGTCCTGGACAACCTGTCGGAAGAAACTCAAAACTTGTGGTTGCGGTGGGCCGCTATTTTTCATGATATTGCAAAACCGGCAACTAAACGTTTCGACCCGAAGTCAGGCTGGACATTCCACAATCATAATTACATCGGAATGAAAATGCTTCCAGGTATTTTCCGGCGGATGAAACTTCCGATGAACGATAAATTGAAATATGTTCAGAAACTGGTATTGCTGCACATGCGTCCGATTGCATTGGCCGACAATGAAGTGACGGATTCGGCGGTCCGACGGTTGCTTTTCGAGGCCGGAGATGATATCGACGACCTGATGATGCTGTGTGAAGCTGATATCACATCGAAAAATCCGGAAAAAGTCAAACGATATTTACAAAATTTCCGTTTAGTACGTGAAAAACTGAAGGAAATCGAAGAAAAAGACCGGTTGCGGAATTTCCAACCTCCTATCGACGGAGCAGAGATTATGAAACGTTTCGGACTCCCACCCGGAAGGATTGTCGGGGAATTGAAAAATGCAATTAAAGATGCTATCCTCGATGGAGTTATCCCCAATGAATACGATGCTGCAAATCAATTTTTGATGGAGAAGGCAAAAGAACTGAAATTGAAAATTAAAAAATAGGTTTCATAGGTACATCATTTTATTTTTAAAGGTCATATGAAACTCGCGTCATTGTTGACTACGTCGATTCTACGAATTCATGCTCTTTGATGCAAATTTTGCAGGCTCGTTTCATATAAAATAAAACTTTTAATTTTTAATTTTCAATTTATTGATTTATCTTTGCCCCGAATTTGTCTGAGAATAAGTCAATTAATTGTAAATAATATTCAAAAAATATGAAGAATTACAAATTGGTTAACAACATTTTGGGGTGGTTTGTTTTTCTGATCGCCGCAGTGGTATATCTGTCAACTGTTGAGCCTACAGCCAGTTTCTGGGATTGTGGAGAGTTTATTTCTTCGGCCTATAAACTTGAAGTAGGTCACCCTCCCGGTAACCCGATATTTATGTTGATGGCTAACCTGTTTACCCAATTGGCTTCCGATACCAGTCAGGTACCTTTGATGGTGAACTGTATGTCGGCTGTTTTCAGTGCATTAACTATTTTGTTTTTATTCTGGACTATCACTCATTTAGTACGTAAAATTACATTAAAGGATGGAGAGTCTCCTTCTTTGGCACAATTGATAATCATTATCGGGTCTGGTTTGGTTGGAGCTCTGGCTTATACTTTTTCGGATACGTTCTGGTTTTCTGCAGTCGAAGGCGAGGTGTATGCCTTTTCTTCTCTGATGACTGCGTTGGTTTTCTGGCTTGTTCTGAAGTGGGAAGATGTGGCCGGTCAACCTCATGCCGATCGTTGGTTGATATTAATCGCTTATCTGATGGGATTATCGATTGCTGTTCACTTGTTGAACCTGCTCTGTATCCCGGCAATCGTTCTGATTTACTATTTCAAGAAAAAAGAAAATCCTACGTTTAAAGGCTCTGTCCTGGCATTATTGCTTTCATTTGGAATTATCGTAGTCATATTGTATGGTTTGGTTCAAGGGCTGGTGGAAGTGGCCGGACTATTTGAATTACTTCTCGTAAATGTCTTTGGAATGCCTTATAATAGTGGTGTTGTAGTATACATTATCATTGTTTTCGGAGTCCTGCTCTGGAGTATTTGGGAATCTGTGCGTACAAAGCAAAATCCATTGATGGTAAAACTTTCTTTTATCCTTTCAATTGTTTTACTGGGGATTCCGTTTATAGGAAACGGCTACTGGTTGGGAGCCTTTATCATCGCAGCATTGACAATATTTCTGTTCATGTACAAAAAAGTCAATCCGGTTGCGCTTAATACCATATTGATTTGCTTGTTCGTTATGACCATTGGATATTCTTCCTATGCACTTATCATGATTCGTTCGGCGGCAAATACGCCGATGGATCAGAATTCGCCTGAAGATATTTTTACTTTGGGAACTTATCTTTCGCGTGAACAATACGGAGAAACTCCTTTAGTATATGGAGAAACCTATGTTTCGGAAGTCAAACGGGTACCTTCCGGAAGATTTTGTTTGCCTGAGGAAATCGATGAAGGTCCGAAATGGACGAGAATCGTCAAAAAAGATCATTCGGAAAAAGATCATTATTTTATATCCGGTCGTAAAACCAAATTCAAGATGATCGATGAACTGAACATGCCTTTCCCCCGTATGTACAGTAAAGATTCCCGTCACGTAGCAGCTTACCGGGATTGGGCGAATATAAAAGGGAAAAGGGTTAGCTATCAGGATTGTGGGGAACCGAAGATGGCGGTGATGCCTACTTTTGCCGAAAATCTGAGATTTTTCTTTTCTTATCAGGTGAATTTTATGTACTGGCGTTATTTTATGTGGAACTTTTCCGGACGTCAGAACGATATACAGGGTCATGGGGAAATTAATAACGGGAACTGGATTACCGGGATTAAATTCATTGATGAAAAATTAGTCGGACCGCAGGATGATATGCCCGACGATATTGTAAATAATAAAGGTCACAATAAGTATTACATGCTGCCCCTGCTACTGGGAATTTTAGGCCTTTTGTTTCAGGCTTATTCCGGCAAAAAAGGAATTCAGGGCTTTTGGGTTGTATTCATGTTGTTCTTTATGACCGGATTAGCAATTGTCATTTATTTGAATCAAACACCTTACCAACCTCGTGAACGGGATTATGCTTATGCCGGTTCATTTTATGCGTTTGCAATATGGATTGGGATTGGAGTGGCCGGATTAGCCAAAGGAGTGAATCAATATTGTAAACTTCCTCTCCTTCCTTCGGCTTTGATAACTGTTGTCCTTTGCCTGATAGTTCCGACAATTATGGCGACTGAGAATTGGGACGATCATGACCGGTCGAACCGCTATGTATGTCGTGACTTCGGTCAGAACTACCTGACTACCTGTCCTCCGAACTCTGTTATTTTTACGAATGGAGACAACGATACATTCCCATTGTGGTATGCTCAGGAAGTAGAAGGCTATCGTACGGATGTCAGGGTTTGCAATTTGAGTTATCTGCAAACAGACTGGTATATCGATCAAATGAAACGGCAGTCATATGATTCCGACCCGTTGCCGATAACCTGGAAACGTTCGGAATATATAGAAGGTAAGCACGATGTAGCTTATATTAAAGATATGTCGAAAGAACCGGTCGAACTTGCCGTTGCCCTTGATTTCGTTAAGTCGGATGATATCCGGTTCAAAGAGCCTTATCCCGGAAATAGGGTAATAGATATTATTCCATCGACAAAATTGAAAGTTCAGATAGATTCTGTTGCTGTAATACGGGCAGGATTGGTTAAACCGGAAAATGCCCACTGGATCCCGAAGGAAATGTTATTGAATTACGGAGAAATTCCGGCAACTTCTCCGGATGAAAACCCAATCCCGGCAAAGACTGCATTCCCGAAGAACGAACTGATGATCCTTGAAATGATAAAGACCATGGCTCAGGACGGCTGGACGCGTCCGATTTATTATGCCGTTACTGTAGGTCCCGATTTATATCTCAGATTAGATGATTATTTCAGTCAGGAAGGGATTGCTTATCGTATTGTTCCTTATAACGCGGTACAGGTAGGTCAAACGATTAATACGGAGTTGATGTTCGATAACATGGTGAACAAGTATAAATGGGGAAATATCCAAGATCCGAAAGTTTATCTGGATGAGAATTCCATACGTATGGCAAGCCATTTCCGCATGTTATTCTCATCGTTGGCCCGCAACCTGGCAGGGGAAGGAAAAGCGGACAAAGCGGAACGGGCTTTGGATTATTGCCAGGAAGTAATTCCGCATGTGTCGGTTCCTTACAACAGTTCGGCATTAGGCATTGCCAAGGGCTATTATCTGATTGGGAAAAATGAGAAGGCAATTGAAGTATATAATATCATCGCGGAACGTACTGCAAAATCATTGAATTGGTTGAACCGTTTAAGTCCGCAAGACTTCAGGAGCGCCATTTCCGAAGTTGGAACACAATTGAGTGTAATGCAAGATATTTTGACTTCATACAATAAAATCAATCCTGAGTTATCTCAAAAATACATGAAGCTTTTTGAAGATGTGGCACACCGGTATTATCAGTCGATGAGGTCGTCTCAGGCTGTAAGAGGTTCTAATTTGTAAGTTATGTTTATAGAACAACCGCCCTGGTTTTACCGGATGTTCTTTCCGGGAGCAATCTGGCGAATTAATAAAACGGAAAAATCTGTATACCTGACATTCGATGATGGTCCTATTCCTGAAATTACGCCTTGGGTTTTGGACTTATTGGATAAGTATAATATCAAAGCGACCTTTTTTTGCGTCGGTGATAATGTAAGGAAATACCCCGAAGTATATCAGATGATCAGGGACCGGGGACATCTGGTGGGGAATCATACTTTTCATCACAGACAGGGGAT
>JAITTA010000230.1 GCA_031287395.1 Dysgonamonadaceae bacterium
TGTACGAAGCAATTGCATACCTGATTATTTTTTTCATCAACAGGTACTTGTACAAACGAACCGGTTTGTTCCGGAATCGCGGATTTTTCTTCGGTTTAACCATCACATTAATCTTCGGATTCAGGTTCTTCATCGAATTTATCAAAGAACGCCAGGTTGAGTTCGAAAAGCTCATGCAATGGGACATGGGACAAATTCTCAGTATTCCGTTTATCTTCATTGGAATCGGTTTCATCGTATATTCTTTATCACAAAATAAAAAATAGAAAAAAATGAAATGGTATTTTACTCTCATTTTGCTAACTGTACTTTGCAATTTCGACGTCTTTGCACAAACAAAGGTCATCGCACACCGGGGTTACTGGGATTGCGAAGGCTCCGCCCAGAATTCAATTTTTGGTCTTAAAAAAGCTCAGGAAATCGGGATCTACGGTTCCGAATTCGACGTTATTATTACATCCGACGGCATTCCGGTTATAAACCATGATTCGAAGATAAAAGGATCGAACGATAGTCTCCTGACCATTGAAAATACTCCATTTGAGCAAATTAAAGGACTAAAGCTCAAAAACGGAGAATTATTGCCCACCTTGGAATCTTATCTTGAACAGGGGAAAAAGAATAAAAAGACAAAATTAATACTGGAAATCAAGCCTCACAGTACAAAAGAAATCGAAGATAAGGCTGTAAAAATCATCACTGAAATGGTTTCTAAATCCGGGATGGAAAAACAGACGGAATACATCTCTTTCAGCATGAATATCTGTAAAGAAATCCTCCGTTACCAACCTAAAGCGGAAATTGCTTACCTGAACGGCGATTTTTCCCCTTCGGAAGTCAAAAAAGCCGGATTAACCGGTCTGGACTATCACTTCGAAATATTCCGGACACATCCCGAATGGATAGCAGAAGCTAAAAAATTAGGATTGACGACCAATGTCTGGACAGTGAACGATCTTTCCATAATGCGGAAAATGATTGACCTGAAAGTAGATTTCATAACGACAGATAAACCGGAAATTTTAAAATCATTACTATACTCAAATAAAAAAGCCGGGTTTGCTGAAGCCGTTCATCAAAAATCCACTCATTATTGCACTTCGCAAACCCGGCCAGTCTTAAAGACAAATCGTTCCTATTTTACTTTCCACAGTATTTTACCAACCCGGATTCTGCACCAAAGCAGGATCTTTCTGTAATTCGGATTGCATAATCGGCCAGTAATAGTGTTTCGGAGTATCGAATACCCTTGTTTCTACACAGTACCGTTCCATTCTGTATTTTTTACCGTTTATTTCAATCTTGCCGTTCGGATCTTCTTCCGGCCTCATTCCATTAATCATACGTTGACATTTCGGATAAGATTTACGATATTGACTCCAGTAATTTTTCGAACGTTCGGAATTTGTAGAACCTGCTGCCAACCACTGTTCTTCTTTCTCTGTTTCCGGTTGACTTGTCGGTTCCAGATATAAACGGCTGTCGAAAGTTCTCTTGTTTTCATAAAAGAATTCGACACGACGCTCCCGTTTAATATAATCTCTCATCAGTTCTTTGTTTGTCGTACATTCCGGAGGCATTGGAGCCATGAATGAACGTTCCCTAACGGTATTCACAAGATTGTATATCTCCTGATTAGGGCCTGTAGTCTCATTGACGGCTTCCGCATAAATGTATATGAATTCCGGTAATCGCCAAACCGGAGGACAACTTATCGAAACGCTTCCGTTTCTATTCCAGGCTTCTTGCAGGTATTTGCGCAAGTAATATCCGGTAGTGGTTGCATTGCTTGCGCCTATCCGGTTTGCTCCTTCCGCCGTATTCACCAACGAAGGATTATTACTTCCGTCACGGAAAGTCGCTCCGTGGAAAATAATATCACGATAAAAACGCGGGTCCCGTTTTACGGAAACATAGGGATTTCCATCATCGTATCCATCGGAGACAGCCCTGTCGCTATAAACCGGATAACCGTAACCATTAGGAGCAATATACTCGTACTCATCTACCTGCTCCTGTACCGGTTGTTGACGGGACCCACCGCCACGGCTGGGAGGATATACATCTCCGAACCAACCTTCATACTTATCCTTTGTAACAAACCACACAAATTCATTTTTGAATGCATCCAGATCGTAATACATATCCCATAGACGCCTATATACCGTTGAATTACTACAGTCTTTACCTCCACTATCGTTAAAATCCGTAGCGGTGTATTTAGCATACAATGTATAACGTGATTTTCCGTCATCACCTTTGAGATCGAGCAAAGCTTTGGCCGCATCACGAGCACTTTGCCAACGGGAAGCATTATATGTATATTCGGTTTCAAACTCACGGTTTCCTTTATAACCGTACTGTGAAGCTCCATTATACAACGGCGCGGCAGCAGTCCATCGAACAATGGCGATCAATCCCAGGCAAGAGCCTTTATCGGCACGGGCGAACTCAATACCCCAATGATTGGAGGGTAAACGCTTGGCGCCTTCATTAGCATCCAACACGATTTTCTCAACTACCGCATGCACCGACTCCTTTTTGAAATCCATCGAATGGTCGGCATTAACAACATAATCTACATACGGAACTTCTCCATACATACGTACTAACAGATAATGCAGATATCCTCTGATAAAGTAAACCTCGCCGATTCTTTTCTGCAGATTGCCCGGATTAAGCGGATCATCGGGAGTTTTATACTTTTCAATTCCGGCAAGAATTACATTTGCCCTGCGTATCGTATTGTATATCCCTTTCCAGAACATATCGGTATTCGGTTGAGGCATACTTGTAGGACTCCAGTCTCCGGTGTTATACCTGTTCGTTATGTTTCCTTCCACATTGGTGCCTTCCGCTTCATCGGTAATTGCAGCAGAAGAAAAGTGAGACAACCAGGTCATGGGAGCATTGCATCTCTTTGTCCTCAAATACAAATCAGTAACCAATTGATTAACTTTTTCATAACTTATGAATGTTTTTTCTTCTGATATCTGATCGTCCGGTTGCTTATCCAGAAAGTCCGAACAGGCTACAAGTAAAAGCATCGTTATAACAACGATACCACTAATAATATATTTAAAATTCTTCATATCGACTTTTATTAAAATGTAATATCCACACCAAAATTAAACACTTTCAATACGGGATACCAATCTCCACCTCCATTTCGGATTTCAGGATCAACATCCACATCGCCTAGTTTGTCCCAAGTGAACAGATTTTGAACCTGAGCATACACTCTGACATTACTTAAACCGGCAATCTTGATGATATTACGAGGTAAAGAATAACCGAATTCCATGTTTTTTAATCTTACATACTGGCCATCATACATAAATAAAGAACTATCCGGATTTTTATTATTTGTATGCGTCCCTATGTGCAAAGCCGGATATTTGGCTGAGGATGAGGTTTCCGGGGTCCAGCGGTTCAGGTGCATCGTCCTTACCCGTCCGATTTTATCATTGTCGAAATTCGGAAAATCAAATACGGCGGCATCTCTCAACATGATATCACAATTGGCTGCTCCTTGGAAAAGGACACTGAAATCAAAACCCTTATACTGTAAAGTGACCGGAAGACCAAACTGGATTTCAGGACTACGAGGGTAACCCATCGCCATACGGTCGTTGGTGTCGGTAATTTTTCCGTCTCCATCCAAATCCTTATAAACGGCATCTCCCGGGATTAAAGTTCCCCAGGTCTGGTAATTTGAGGCGTTTAATCTATCTGCCTCCGCCTGATCCGCCACAAAATGGTCGAAAACATACAACATATTCACATCCAGGCTTTTCCCGGTCTTGCGTCTCCACATATAATCGTAAAGAACTTCATTCATGAAAAGTACTTTATTCCTGGCAAAAGTGAAATTTGGTTTGATAAAATACCGGAAGTCCCTGCCGATTTTATCCGACCAGGTCAATTCGAACTCAAATCCATGATTATCTATTTTTCCCGAATTGATACGCGGTGCATCTTTTCCGACAATATCGGGAAAACCTATTTTATCTCCTGTCAACTCTGTTAAAATATCGTATCTGTTTTCACTGAAATAATCGAGTGATAACTTCAAACGTTGTTTCAAAAACGCCGCATCAAGTCCGATATTCGTTTTTTTGGTTTTCTCCCAGGTCAACGCTATATTAGCCAACGGGCCTTCTCTCCAACCTCCCGGATTTGTACCGAAGTTATTGGCTTCGCCAAAACTATAACCTTCACCGCCCTGGAAAAACTGCAGGTAACCAAACCTGTCTCCCGGTAACTTATCGCTACCTACCAGCCCGTAGGATCCTCTGAGTTTCAAAAAGTTCAACCAGGACGATGTCGCCGACATAAAAGATTCATTCGACAGGATCCATCCGATTGCTCCCGCCGGAAAAAATCCGTAACGTTTTTCACTGGAAAAATTTTCGGAACCATTATACCCAAAGTTGAACTCTGCAAAATAACGGTTATTAAAATTGTATGTAAACTGTCCCGTCAATCCTTGGTAACGATGATCGGCTCTGACCTTATCGCCATCATACATTCCTTGTGTAGAACGGTTGAACAATAATAATCCGGAAACATTATGCACTTTTTCAAACGAATTCCCGTACGTCAGTTTCACCTGATAATAAGTCTTGTTCGACGGATTACTTTGAGAGAAGTTGTTTCCGACGGTCTGATCCGTAGTATATTTATTCCCGTTCGTATAAGCCCCCGCGTAATGTCCGGGTTCCATGTAAACATCGACACCGGCGGACGGTCTGAATGTAGCATAAGAAGGGTATTTACGATATCCTTCGTCGTAAGTGGATACTTCCCTTCTGATCCATTGTTCTTCGCGAGCATCGTATGAGAAAGTTCCTTCCGCTTTTAATCCTTTTGTAATAAAATCCAAATCGTATCCTATGGAAAAACTACCTTCCAAGTATGTAAACTTCTGGGTATGATAACCTGTACGGGACAATTCTCCAAGAATATTAAAACGGTAAATCTGATCGCCAAAGAGCATTCCATCAGGATTCTTCAACATAAAATCACTATTTGCCTGATTATCGTTCGGCTCGACCGTAATCGGGAGATAAGGAGGTTGAGTCATGGCAAAATTCACCAAACGACTGGCGGCCGAACCAATATTGGTACGATCCGTAATACGTGCTCCCAAATCCAGTTTTACCCAGAATTTATCCGTAATATCCACATCAATATTCGAACGGAAGTTATATCTTTTGAACTTGGGGGAAACATCATAGTCGGACAAGTCAACATGTTTATAGTTGGTTGCCTGATCCATATATCCCGCTAAAATAAAATAACGTACTTTGCTTGTACCTCCGCTTACCGTTAAATCGTAATTCTGTTGCAATGCAGGTTTAAACATGTAATCGAAATAATCCCAATTATATCCTAATCCATCGGAATTATCCCCTACCGCTTTTCTGAAATTTGCAATCGCATCATTCGTAAAGAGTTTCAAATCGTCTATATTCGTTCCTTTCATTTTTGCATCATTGATCATTGCTTCATTGTACAATGCTGCATAATCTGCCGAACCGAGTAAATTAGGGACTTTTCCTACCTGATTGGAACCGACTGAAGCTTTGAACCTTACATTCGCTCTTTCCGAAGCTTTCCCTCTTTTTGTTGTAATTACAATAACTCCGTTAGCTCCACGAATACCATAAGGAGCCGTAGAGGAGGCGTCCTTTAAAATCGTGAAAGCGTCGATTTCTTCTGCCGCCAGATACGACATTTCCCGTTCCACACCGTCGATGATTATGATCGGGGATTGATCGCCATAGGTCGATTTCCCACGGACAAATAATTCCGCCCTGTCAACTCCCGGTTCTCCTCCGCTGAATTGATTGACAATCAAACCGGGAAGGCGTCCGGCCAAGGCATTATTGATATTTGCAGTCGGGCTTTGTACCAAATCCTTTGTAGTGATTGTGGCCACAGCGCCGGTAATATTTTCTCTTTTTTGAGTAAGGTATCCTACCACGACCACTTCTTCCAAAGCTTTTGTATCTTCAACTAAAGTGATATCAACACTTTTTCTTCCCTGCAAAGCAATCTCCTGGGGTTGAAATCCGACGTAGGAAAATACCAGTGAAGCATTCGCATAAGGAACCTTGATGGAATAACTTCCGTCAATACCCGTCGTGGCTCCTTCCTTTGTCCCTTTTATTACGATTGAGACCCCCGGCAGAGGTTCTCCTTCGTTGTCGGTCACTTTTCCCGTTATCGTCAGGTTCTGCTGTAAAATTCCCGCTCCCTGAGTCGGATCGGAAGAAGAGTACAGAGTGATTTGCCTGCCGGTTATCCGGTATCCGGTATCGCTACCTTTCAAAGATTCGTCCAGAATGGATTCCACCGATTTTTTCTTGGCCGAAATACTCACAACACGATTCAAATCGACTGCTTCATCGTTGTAAAAAAAGATGTAGTCACTATTTTCTTCAATCTCGAAAATAACATCCTTCAAAGTTTTGTTATTCAGATTCATAGTAAAAGTAGTCTGTCCGTAAGCCGAACCGGCGAAAACAGTACCGATACCAAAAATCAAAAACAGGAAAGATAGTTTCATAATACGTAGAACTTTTCGCAATTCTTTTGTAGAATTGTCTTCATTTGTGATTTTCTTCATACATTTGTAATGAGTTTGATTAGTAATTTGTTTTATCACACGTTGCTATCAAAGCATTTACCGGGGAATAGTACCAGTATTTCCCGGTTTTATTATTTTTTCAGTTTTTTCATCCGTCCATGATTCAATGCTATTTTAAAGGTTTAACATCAATGATTATTTTATTCCTTTTCCAAATATATTTTACCGGAGCAGTAATCGTTATTGTTTTAAACACTTCATTAATATCTTCTTTCATATCCAGCTTACCGCTCACCCTTATTTCTTTGACTTTATTCGAACATTCTATAGAGATGTTGTAGAAGCGTTTCAAGCGGTTAAGAACCACATCCAACCGCTCGCTTTTAAAACGTAAAAAGCCGTATTTCCAACAAATATGGTCGTAAATCTCCACTTCTTCGACCTTCACTTTATCGAATCCATATTCATACAAACACATTTGATTTGGTTTAAGTTGAACCTTTTCTCTCGAAACGAGGTTTTTTACATTCACAGATCCGGTTGCCAGGACAATCGATTGAGATAATTCCCCTTTATAAGCGCATACATTAAAACTCGTCCCGGTAACTTTAATTTCCCAAAGTTCCGTCTTTACAAAAAAAGGAATTTTTTCATTTTTCGCCACTTCAAGATAAGCTTCTCCCTCGATGAATACCTCACGCCTGTTGTCTTCAAAACGTTGCGGATAAATCAATTTACTTCCGGAATTGACCCATATTTTGGTCCCGTCGCTCAATACCAAGTTGGAATAATGCCCGTAAGGGACGATCAACTGATTGAATTGCAGATTTTCCTTACCCGATCCCGATTCGTCGATACAATTCGGAATAACCTGTTCCGTATTGACCTGAATATCGCCTTCTTTATTATGAATAAGTTCAGCATTCACTTCCGGAATTTCTATCTCTTCCTGATTCGGAAGTATCAGACGGATATTCCCGGTTTTCCCCGCGTTATCATCTTCCTTACTTAAAATAGAAAGATAATCGACGGAAGATTTCCCGTGGGTCCTGTCGTAAACCAGATATCCTCCTCCAAGTATTATCATAATACCGGCTACAAACGCCGCGTATTTCAACCATTGCCTGAAATTGACAGTCCTCTTTCTGTAAATACTTTCCGAGGCTATCTTTTCCCAAAGTATTTTTTTGTCCTCATCGTTGAGACCGGACTCCCTGATCCTTATTTTCGAAAGTAAATTCTTCAGTTCCAATGTGTTTTCTTTTTTATCGGGATTTTCTTCTATTTTTTTCCGCCAGTAAGATTCCATTTCGGGAGTTGGATGAAATACCCATTGAATGAAATATTCATCATCCAACAATTCATGTATAAATGCATTCATGTCATCCATCCCGATCTCATCAAAAAATAATACAACGGATTTTCTTTTGAAAGAGAACGAATGACAAACGCATTTTGTACTCAACAGAAATGTTAATTTTTATTAAATTTACAGAGAAGTATAAAAAAAGAATAAAAATATGGTCAGGGACATTTTACTCCTGATCTTTTCTATGGAGCGATGTACCAGGTTTCGTGCCGATTGAGAACTTATTTTCAGCAAGGCTGCTATTTCATCATAGCTCATTTCCAATTGATATCGCAGATAAATGCCTTCTTTTTGCCTCGGAGACAACAGACTCATCACCTCCAGGAACTGTTCTTCGAGATCAGGAAGGTTCTCTTCCTGTTCCAGATAAAAATCTACATAAAATTCGGTATCAACGTAAGATGTATATTTTGTTTCTATCCTCAATTTATCGATAATATTATTCTTGAGAGAAACAAAAAGAAACAATAACGGATCGTTCGTATCAGGTAATTTTTCCCGATCCTGATATAATTTTATAAAAAGGTCATGGATACAATCCTTAACAATTTCTTGGTCTTTAATAAATTTTATTCCATACTTGTATAGTAAATCGGCGTAGTTCTCATACAATTGAGAAAAAGCACCGTCATCTCCCTTTTTGAATGTTATCCACAACGAAGAATCTTGCATCTTCCATCAATATTTTGTTAACATTTTTTTGTCAAAGATACAAAATAATTAACAAAAATCAAAAAATTCAACCGGTTATAATTTATAATTACCGGTTGAATATGTACAAAATGACTTCATGTCACGTTAAAAATTCTTCATAAAAAAATCAATTTTTTTATGAATTTTAATATGCATCAAGATAATTATACATATATTTGCATTCATTATATTAATATAATGACACATGTCGAAAGTTGTTAAACCTTGTTATTCAGAAGGTTTTTCGGCTTTGAGGAGAATTTATTCAACAATTAAAATGGTTATCTATGGAACTAAACGTACCAGGTAAACGGGCTGGAACCGCAGAGAAAAAGAAAGGTTCCCCCATGTGGCTCACTCTAAATGGCACTAGTATCAGAAAAACATTCGTATTACTTTTTATCCTTACAGGCTGTTTCGCTGTCGAAACAGCATTTTCCCAAGAAATAAAAGGAGTCGTAGTCGATGAAAAAGGGGAGGCTTTAATCGGAGCTTCGGTTAAAGTAATTGAAAAAAACGGGAAAGCGTCTTCCGGTACAGTAACTAATTTCGAAGGACAATACTCCGTCAAAGCACCGAACAGTAACGCTTCGCTGGAATTTAGTTACATCGGATATGCCACCAGATCCATACCGGCTTCGGATAAACAGTCTTTAAGCCGTGTGGTAATGAAAGAAGACCTGACGGAACTTTCGGAAGTAGTTGTTACCGGTATGACAAAGATCGATAAACGTTTGTTTACCGGAGCTTCCGATCGGTTGATCTCCGACGATGTACGGCTTACCGGTGTATCGGAGCTAGGACGTTCACTTGAAGGTCGGGCTGCAGGAGTTAGTGTGCAAAACGTGTCCGGAGTATTTGGTTCAGGCCCAAGGGTCAAAGTACGCGGTGCAACATCTATTTTGGGTGATTCCAAGCCCTTATGGGTAGTCGACGGCGTAATTATCGAAGACGTAAAAGAAGTAAGCGGTGTAGATTTGACGTCAGGAGATGCTTCAACTTTGATTAGTTCAGCTATCGCAGGACTGAGTGCAGCCGATATTGAATCGTTCGATATACTGAAAGATGGCGCTGCTACCTCTATTTATGGCGCCCGGGCAATGGCTGGCGTATTTGTGGTAACGACAAAAAAAGGAAAACAAGGAACAAGCCGTATCAGTTATACGGGTGAATTCACATCAAGACCGGTTCCTTCTTACAATGAATTCAACATTATGAATTCACAGGATCAAATGGATATTTACCGCGAACTGGAACAAAAAGGATGGCTAAAGTTTACCAACCGTTTTCGTACGAAAGATTCCGGAATATACGGAAAAATGTATCAGATGATAAACACTTATAATCCGGCATCCGGCCAGTTTCTGATGGAAAATACGGAAGCAGCTAGAAATGCTTATTTACGGGAAGCGGAAATGCGAAATACAGACTGGTTCTCCGAATTGTTTTCGCCGGCTATTCAACAAAGCCATTCCATCAGTATTTCCGGTGGAAGTGATAAAACAACATACTACGGTTCATTGAGCGCATTAATCGATCCCGGATGGATGATGCAAAGCCAAGTCAAACGTTATACGATGAATACAAATATTACTCATAATATTTTCAAAAATTTGTCTGTAAACATAGCGCCTCGCGCCTGGTATGTCAATCAAAACGCTCCGGGCACGTATGCGCAGGTAACAAATTCGGTATACAGCGAAGTTTCGCGCGAATTTGAATTGAACCCGTATTCTTATGCTCTGAATACGGCAAGAACTTTGGATCCCAACGAATTTTATACCCGTAATTGGGCGCCCTTTAATATTAAAGACGAACTCCAAAAAAATTATATTGAGAAGAATGAGTTGAATTTTAATTTTCAAGGCGAACTAAAATGGACGCCTGTCCGCGGACTTGATTTAAAAGTATTGGGCGCCATAAAGTTCGATATGACAAGTCTTGAACACAATATTTTGGATGATTCCAATCAGGCCCAGGCATATCGGGCCATGTATGATCAGTATGTTATAAGGAACAATTCATACCTTTATACTGACCCCGAAATCGAGGAATATAGCGATCCAATTAGCATTTTACCGGTTGGAGGCATCTATCGTCGAACCGACTATAAGTTGCTGGGATACGACTTCCGTCCTTCATTCGATTTTACAAAAGGTTTTCTTGAAGACCATATAGTTAGTGTTTTTGGAGGAATGGAAATCAATGTAACCAACCGTCAGGAAACCAAGTTTACAGGTTGGGGACGCCAGTATTCGATGGGTGATCAGCCATTCTTTGTTTACGAAGCATTTAAAAAATGGCAACAAAATAATACCGATTATTTCGAAGTCGCTATGACACGTAAGCGAAATGTAGCTTTCTTCTGTACAGGTTCGTATTCGTATAAAGGAAAATACATCGTGAACGGCACATGGCGTTATGAAGGTTCCAACCGTATGGGGAAAGCCCAGTCGGCGCGATGGATGCCTACATGGAATGTATCCGGCGCATGGAATCTCCATGACGAAACCTTTTTTGCTCCTGCGAAACCGACAATTTCAAATGCGAAACTGAGGGCCTCTTACAGCTTAACGGCCGACGCACCTCCAAGTTGGCTGACAAATTCCAGGATAGTAATAGGAAGCCGGAATCCATGGCGTTACCATACATCCATGCAAGAATCGGAATTATATTTGAGCGATCCTGAAAATAGTGAACTTACCTACGAAAAAAAGCATGAGTTGGATTTGGGCATTGACATTGGATTTTTTAACAACCGGATTTCATTGATCTTCGACTGGTGGAAACGTAATATGTTCGATTTGATTGGTACGACGGTAACCGCAACGTATGGTACTCAATATGCCAATTTAGCCGATATGAAATCGCATGGTATTGAATTTACGCTTAATACAAAAAATATAGTTTCAAAGGATTTCAACTGGTCAACCAATGCCACATTTTCCAAGTCGCATATTGAGATCACCAACCTGGAAAGCAATGCTCGTATTTTGGATTTTATTACGGGAGAAGGTTATCCGCGCGTAGGATATGAAAACCGGGCTTTATTCTCAATACCTTTTGCAGGACTTGATGAAAAAGGGATTCCACAGGTAATTACCGAAAAAGGAACAGTGGGACGGTATGTTTATTTTCAGGACAGAGTCAATACCGATTTCTTGATATACGAAGGCCCCTCCGAACCGACTATGGTCGGCGGTTTTGGAAATACTCTCTCCTATAAAAACCTGAGGATGAATGTATTCTTGACGTATTCGCTTGGTAATAAGTTGCGTCTGCCAACCGTTTTTTCTCGCTCCTACACCGATTTGATTGCCTTGCCTAAGGAATTTAAAAACCGGTGGATTATGCCGGGAGATGAAAATTATACCAACATTCCCGTAATACCGACGGAACGTCAGGCCGAAAAAGAAATAGATATAAGGTATGCTTACAGTGCTTACAATTACTCGGATGTTCGTGTTGCTGATGGTGGTTTTGTTCGGTTGAAAGATGTTTCTTTAACTTACGATTTTCCAAAGAAATGGATTTCAGCAGTAAAAATAACAAATCTCTCACTTAAGTTACAGGCAACAAACTTGCTTTTGCTCTATGCCGATAAGAAATTAAACGGCGCAGATCCGGAATACTTCCGTTCAGGTGGAGTCTCATATCCTGTTTCAAGGCAATATACATTAACTTTACAATTAGGACTTTAATAATCAATACAATAATATGAAACGAGCATGCAAAAATTGCGTCAAAAAGCATGAACAAGGCGCGAGTTCCATACGACCTTTAAAAATAAACTATGTACGTATGAAAAAGAACTGTTTTATATTCATATTTTTTTCTATGGTAGCAGTGCTACACTTTACCTCGTGTGACGATTATTTGGACATTGCACCGGACAACAGAACAGAGTTGGATTCAAAAGAAAAGATCAGTTCATGGCTGGTAAGCGGTTATCCGAGAAATTCTTTTATGATGATGTCTGAAATGGCTTCGGATAATATTGACCACCGTATTTTTCCAGCGAATTTGACTTATGCATACAAGAACCAGGAAGATTGTTTTTGGTGGGGTGATAATATTGACAAAACCGGAAATGATTCGCCTAACAGTGTGTGGGTGTCATATTACAATTCTATTGACGTAGCAAACCGGGCAATACAGGCCATTGATGACTTGGGGAATCCGGCAGAACTGCAACCCCAACGCGGCGAAGCCTTAATAATTCGCGCTTATTGCCACTTTGTCTTAGTCAACTTATTCAGTTTACATTATAACGAAGTTACCTCGAATAGTGATTTAGGTATTCCTTATCTGGATAAACCGAATATAACACTTAATCCCAAATTTGAACGGGGAACCGTAGCCGAAGTTTATGAGAAAATCGAAAAGGATATCGAAGCCGGTATTCCATTGATAGACGATAACGCTTACTCGACAGCTCCGAAATATCATTTCAACCGCCGGGCTTCCTACGCACTTGCTTCCCGCTTTTATCTGTATTACGGAAAATACGATAAATCAATAGAATATTCCAATCTTGCTTTGGGAACAAATCTGGACAAAATACTCCGTAACATGAACGTATATACGACTTTGACCAGCGATGTTCAAATCCGGTGCAGAGAATGGGTCAATCCTAGTAATGACTGTAATTTCCTGATTATGTCGCAAACGTCAAACGCCGGTACTTTCTTTACAAATTACAGTACGGGAAAACTGTACCAACATTCCTATATGATAGCATTGGCCGAAACTTATCGTAGCCCGGGCCCGTGGAGAACCACCGGTTATGCTTCCGGCGACTGGTATCTGGCATCCGGAGGATACACAAGCGGGTATATTATCTATTACAAAACGCCGTATGTTTTTGAATACACCGACCCGATAGCTCGTACGGGGTATGCTCATACTATTTATCCGGCTTTCACAGCAGATGAAGTATTGCTGAACCGTGCCGAAGCATACATCGTAAAAGGAGAATATGATAAAGCGACCGCTGACCTTGCAAGGTGGATGAAGATTTACATCAAAAATAACGTAGTCCTGACACGAGAATTGATAAACAGTTATTACGGAAATCTGGCATATTATACGCCAACCAATCCTACTGCAAAAAAAGAGATTCATCCGATGAATTTCACTATTACTTCGCAGGAACAGGAAAATTTCCTGCAATGTCTGTTGCATTTCCGCCGCATAGAAACGATGTTTTCGGGACTTCGCTGGTTCGATGTGAAACGGTT
>JAITTA010000055.1 GCA_031287395.1 Dysgonamonadaceae bacterium
TGACCGGGAAAAAAATCATTTTGATTCCTACCGGAACAATCCCGGAGATCCGCAGAGCATTTCATCCAATAACCTGAAAGCAATCTATCTGGATGAAAGAAGAAACCTGCTTTGGGTAGGAACGCACATGGGCGGTTTGAATTGTTTCAATCCGCAAACAAAAAAATTTAAACGTTATTTACATAATCCGGATAACAGGTTGAGTAATGAATACATTCGATGTATTGTACCCTACGATAAATTCCTTTTATTAGGTACACATAATTCGATAGATGTATTCAATCCTGAAACCGGGACTTCGGAACCTTTAGTAGATAAGAAGAAGTATGATTTGCAAAACAAACAAATCTGGGACATGTATATTGACTCCGGGGGATTATTATGGTTTTCGACTTCTACGGCAGCTTACCGGTATGATTTCAAGACAAAAGATTTACAGGTTTACATAAACAATCCAAAGGATTCGGCAAGTATCGGTTTCGGCTTTTTTAATACATTCTTTGAAGACAGAAAGGGCCGGATATGGGTCGGA
This sequence comes from Dysgonamonadaceae bacterium, assembly GCA_031287395.1. Classification (GTDB taxonomy): domain Bacteria; phylum Bacteroidota; class Bacteroidia; order Bacteroidales; family Azobacteroidaceae; genus BNXB01. The sequence continues at coordinate 533 of JAITTA010000055.1, forward strand.
TCTGCAGGCGGTGGTCTTGACTTGTACCAGCCTCAGACTAATTCTTTCATTCATTACAACACTCAAAATTCACAATTGATCGACGATTATATATTAGATATCAATGAATCTCCCATGGGTTATTTGTTAATTGCTACCAATAAAGGTTTATCCCGGTTTGATGTTGAAAACAATGTGTTTTATAACTATAAAAATAATAATTTTTTCCCATTTTCTTCCATCAATGAACGAAGTCTTTTCATTACGCAAAAAGGAGAAATTGTTATTTGTAGTATTAATGGGATGGTCATTATCAATGAACGGGATTTGAATTTCAAACCGATTGACTATAAAATAAACCTATTGGATTTGTATATAAATAATAACTTGGTTAAACCCGGAGATAAGGATAATATTTTAAAAACAGCATTTCCTTATACGAATAAAATCTCATTAAATCACAGGCACTCGGTTATTTCTATCGAATTTGCATCTACTAATTACATCAAGGCTGTCGATCCTCAGATGCAATATAAACTGGAAGGTTTTGATGATGACTGGATTAACGCTGAAAACCGGAATACCGTCACTTACACTAATCTGGAGCCCGGAGAATATGTTTTCAGGTTGAGAGCGCTCACAAATGCTTTTGATCACTTCACACCGGAAACATTACTGAACATTGAAGTATCTCCTCCTTTCTATAAAACAATGTGGGCTTATATCCTATACGTCATCGTTTTAACAGCTTTGTTCTATATTTTGTTTTCGAACTATATATCCAAGGTAAAGCTGCAATCCTCGTTGATATATGTTAATAAAGAGAAGAAGCAAATAGAAGAGTTGAATCAATCGAAACTTCGTTTTTTTACAAATATCTCTCATGAGTTCCGGACTCCCATTACTTTGATGCTTACCCAATTGGAGATCTTGTTACAGAATGGGAACCTGCCTCAGAATGTATATAATCGTTTGATCAGTATCATGAAAAATGCTGAAAAGATGAGGCGGTTAATCAATGAACTCCTCGATTTCAGGAAACAGGAAATGGGATTTGTCAAATTGAAAATGAGTAAACAAAACATCGTATCTTTTATCAATGACATCTACGTTCCATTCAAAGAATATTCCCATTCGAAACATATTAATCTTTCATTCATTCATAAAGAAGAATCAATCGATGTCTGGTTTGATGTAGATCAGATGGAAAAAGTATTTTTCAACCTATTGTCGAATGCTTTTAAATTTACGCCGGCTAATGGTATGATTTCCATTGTTATTGAAAATGATACGAACGCTGTTTTTATCTTTGTCATTGATACGGGATGCGGGATAAGGCCCGATTCATTGGAAAAGATATTCGAATGGTTTTTCCAGGGAAAAGAAGATGATTTTTCTCCTTTAAATCTTGGAACGGGTATTGGACTTGCTCTGGCAAAAAATATTGTTGAAGCTCATTCGGGGGAAATCAGCGTCAGGAGCCAGGTCAATAAAGGTTCTACGTTCAAGGTCTCACTTCCTTTGGGAGACAGTCATTTTGATGAAAGTTTTAAAATAATCCCTCCCGATAAGAAAGGTCTGTTTTATTCGGATATCAACATTCCTGAACCGAAGTTCATTTCGGAAATTAAAGATTCGCAAAAGGAAATATCCCTGCAAAGTGCTAGTATCCTGATTGTGGAAGATAATCGGGAATTGTTACAACTATTGGTTCGGATATTTGAATCCATATATACGGTATTTGCTGCTTCGGACGGAGTGGAAGGCCTTGAAAAAACAATTGAATTTCAACCGGATATTGTCCTCTGTGATGTGATGATGCCCAATATGTCTGGTATTGAGATGTGTCGGAAAATCAAAACCAATCTCAATACCTGTCATATTCCGGTGGTTCTTTTAACGGCAAAGACAACGGAAGAACATACGATTGAAGGTCTATTGACCGGAGCGGACGATTACATTACCAAACCGTTTAATTCCAAAATATTGATTGCCCGGTGTAATAACTTGGTTAACGGGAGGGCTATTATTCAAAATAAATTCAGTAAAGATCCGGAAGTCGAAACTCATTTGCTTGCCATGACAGCGTATGATCAGAAATTGTTGGATAAGGCCATCCGGGTTGTCGAAAAAAATATGAATAATCTTCAGTTCGATATCAACCTGTTTTCTTCTGAAATGGGTTTGGGGCGTACCAATTTGTACACTAAAATTAAAGGAATCACCGGACAAACCCCGAATGATTTTATCATGAATATCCGTTTAAAGAAAAGTTTGAGCCTTCTGAAAGAAAACTCTCACACAAGTATTTCAGAGATTGCCATGCAATTAGGGTTCAACGAACCAGCTTATTTTATCAAGCGATTCAAGAAGTTATACGGGCAGACACCATTACAGTACAGAAAATCAAACCAATAACTTGAAAACAGTAAGCTGGACGAACGTCTAAAAAAAAGAAATCACACTTTGTCGTTTGTGTTTTTTATGAGATAGATTCTGTTTTTATCGGTATTAAACTGGTGTATATAATATTTACCCTTGCGTGTTGTGATTACCATAGCGCCTTCAATTCTCACGGGAACATCCGTGTGGAGGATACACCGGTTTCCCCGTAAGGATTTTATTACTGCCTGGGATAATTTATTGTTTTTCCAGTGGATATCGACTTCAAATCCGTCTCGGGCTCTCAATCCTTTTATATTTCCGTTTTTCCATATATCCGGCAAAGCAGGTAGTAGGTGTATGTATCCGGCATGGCTTTGCAGTAACATTTCTGCGACTCCTGCCGTATATCCGAAGTTACCGTCGATTTGGAAAGGAGGATGTGCATCCAGCATGTTTTTGTATAAACCTCCACTTCCTTTGCGGTCTGATTCCCCGAAATCAATGGGATTGAAAAGATTTTTGATTATTTTGTAAGCATGATTACCGTCCAGCATCCGAGCCCAAAGGTTCACTTTCCATCCCATAGACCAGCCGGTAGCGCCATCGCCCCTTAATTCGAGGGTTCTCCTGACAGCTTCAAAAAGTTTTGGAGTCCCGTCGAAAGTGATCTGATTCCCCGGATAAAACCCGTATAAATGCGATAAATGCCTGTGATGAGGTTCTACCTCTTCCAATTCGTACTCCCATTCCAATAATTGTCCCTTACTCCCGATCTGGTAGGGTAATAACCGCGACAATTTATTTTCAAGTTCCTGCATCAGGACGGAGTCCATTCCAAATGTTTTACCCAACTCGATTGTCCGGGTAAAAGTTTCCTTGATAATGGACATATCCATGGTAGGCCCCATACTTAC
>JAITTA010000110.1 GCA_031287395.1 Dysgonamonadaceae bacterium
ACCCCGAACAACTGGCTGTGATGACCCTCAATCGTAACCAGAATACATTCAACATGTACTACGCCAACCCGAAATCGACGGTATCGCGTCTGATTCTGAAGGATGAAAACAAGTATTACATCGATTCGGATCTTATCCATAAAATACACTTCACAAAAGAAAATTTTCTATACATCAGTGAAAAAGACGGGTTCTCCCATATTTACCTTTATACTATCAACGGAATTCCGGAAAAACAAGTTACTTCCGGCCATTGGGATGTAACAGATCTTTACGGAATAAATCCTCTCACTAGAACCGTTTATTACCAGTCGGCAGAAGAGAGTCCTTTACGCAGATCCGTATATTCAATCGATATAAAAGGTAAAGTTACCAAATTATCTTCGAAAACAGGCACAAATTCAGCTAATTTCAATGTCAATTTTAATTATTTTGTCAATAATTATTCCAATACAACCACTCCGAATCTGTTCACAATGAACGATGAAAAAGGAAAGGAATTGTTTGTTATAAACGATAATGCCGCTTTGAAATCAAAGATAGGAGGAATAATTTTACCTCAAAAGGAATTTTTCACATTTGAAACCCCACAGGGAATATCCCTCAACGGATGGATGATGAAACCCACGGATTTTTCAGCCTCTAAAAAATATCCTGTTTTAATGGTGCAATACAGCGGACCCGATTCACAATCAGTACTGGATGCATTTGGAATCGGATGGGAAAGTTTCATGGCTTCCAACGGATACATCGTCGCTTGCGTGGATGGTAGAGGAACAGGTGCTCGCGGAGAAGAATTCCGGAAATGCACTTATATGAACCTGTGGATACTGGAATCGGACGATCAGATCGCTGCAGCAAATTACCTCGGCAATCTTCCGTATATCGATAAAAATAAAATTGCTATTTGGGGATGGAGTTACGGAGGATCCATGACCTTGATGTCCATGAGCCGGGGTAACGGAATCTTCAAGGCCGGCATTGCGATTGCACCGGTAACAGATTGGAAATTATACGATTCGATTTATACCGAACGTTACATGCGTACTCCAAAAGAGAATTTTACAGCTTATGAAAAAAATTCCCCGATTGCTCTGGCTTCTGATTTACAAGGGCGTCTGCTATTAGTCCACGGAACTTCGGACGACAATGTTCATTTCCAAAATTCCATGTATTATTCACAGGCATTGATTGAATCCGGAAAACAATTTGAAATGCAGGTCTACCCCAACAAAGAACACAGCATATTAGGTACAAAATACCGTTTCCACCTCTACATGAGAATTGCGGATTTCTTGCACCGCAACTTATAAAAAATGAACGGAAAAGAACCTCATATGAAAAAACCGGACTGGCTGAAAATCCGGCTCGGGAATAATGATAATTTTTCAATGACAGGAAAAATCATTGAATCAAAAGGGCTATGCACCATCTGCCAAAGCGGTAGATGTCCTAATCTCGGAGAATGTTGGAACAAAGGAACCGCCACCTTTATGATTGGAGGAGATATTTGCACCCGTTCCTGTAAATTTTGCAATACAAAGACAGGAAAACCGCGACCCTTAGATCCGGAAGAACCCCTGAAAATAGCAAATTCCGTACGCCAACTCAGACTAAAACATGCTGTCATTACGTCGGTAGACCGCGACGACCTGCCGGATTACGGGGCCGGACACTGGGCCGAAACAATCAGAAAAATAAAAGAAATAAATCCTGATACGACTATTGAAGTTCTGATTCCTGATTTCAACGGTAAACAGGAATTGCTGGACTTGATTATCCAAGCCGCACCGGACATTATTTCACATAACATGGAAACAGTTGAACGACTTACTCCTCAAATACGGAGTGTAGCTAAATACCAGACCAGCCTGGATGTCTTGAGATACATATCCCGGTCCGGTATTCCGACAAAATCAGGTTTGATGCTCGGCCTGGGTGAAAAACAAGAAGAAATCATATTTTTAATGGACGATTTGATTGCTTCCAATTGCTATCTGCTTTCTATCGGACAATATCTGCAACCTTCAAAAAAAAATATTCCGGTTGCAGAATACATTCACCCGTCCGTTTTTGAAGGACTTAAATCCATCGCTGAAAAAAAAGGATTTAAACATGTTGAGAGTGGCCCGTTGGTACGATCCTCCTACCACTCAATCGATTTTCTGTGACAACTCAATACCTGGCAAACCGGAACATTTGAAAAAGCTTTTACGTTATATTTCAGAGATAACACATAACGCTTGTTTTTATTGTTGATGATTTAATTATGGATTTAAAAAGAGTTATTGAGCCTTTGTTTAACTCTGCAGGGGAAATTCTCCCTCTTGTTTTATTAATTGTTGCGAGTTTTTTCGTGCCTTTTGGGACTGCTTTTGCCATAAGCATCACCTTTTATTTTCTATATTTGTTACTGACTTTAATGATTACAAAACATGTGCCTTCTTTCATGTTTGTGATATCAGGCATCATATTGGTTGTCTTTTTTATGATTTTCACAGCAACGCTGTTTGACTCCCTTTACCCGGAACATATCGCTATCGTATCGGAAGTGGCTCTGATCGTCAGTTTCTCAATATCTTTGACCCTTAAAGATTTTTTCATAGAAAAAGGCAAGAAAAAAACAAATAAAGATAAACGTATGTTTTTTCTGGTTCGTATCAGGGAAATTCTTTTGATTACCAGAATTCTACGCAATATATTGATTGTTCACTTAATAATCATCTTAATATATAAAATTTCACCGGATCAATTCCACTCCGTAACAATGGATAAAATCATTTTTCCGGGATTGCTATTCACCTTTATTTTCTTCGTTATGGTATTTAATACAATCCGCGTGTCAATAGTGAAGAAAAAAATCAATTCCGAAGACTGGTTGCCCATAGTAAATGAAACCGGAGGAGTTATAGGTAAAGTGGCTTTAAGTGTCAGCCTGACATCCCAGAAGTCGTATCTACACCCGGTTGTGAGAGTCGCCTTGATATACAAAGGTTTTTTTTACCTGCGCAAACGTCCCGATCGCTATGTTATCAATCCGGAAAAAATAGATTATCCTTTTGAAAAGTTTGTTTTTTACAATCATTCTCTTGATGAAGCTGTTGATAACGCTCTCCAAAAAGAAATGGGGAAAAAAGACTTACCCGTAAAATTCGTATTCAGGTATTTGTTCAATAACAATACGACAAACCGGCTTGTATATCTTTATACCTGCAAGATTAATGACGAAGAAACAATGAATAATCTTAACCTTACTAAAGGCAAATTATGGACTGAAAAACAAATCGAAGAAAATCTCGGTAAAGGAATTTTTTCAGAATGTTTTGAAAAAGAATATGAGATATTAAAAAATACTGTTTTAATGGCCGAAAAAATATTGGGAAATAAAACTTCCGCCAATTAAACAAGACCAACTTTCAAATTTTCAAAAACAATATTCAGGATTTGTTTTGCCAACTCTGACTCTTCCTTCGGCACACTTTCAAATGCCTCACTCATAGCTTTTAAGACTACTTCATTTGCCAAATCTCTTGATTCTTTGCCCAAATGTGTCAGATAAATCATATTAGTACGACGATCCGAAACATCAGCTATTCGTACAACATAATTCTGTTTCTCCAGATTATCAATTAAACGGGTCATACTGGGCTTATCTTTGAAGGTTCTGTTACAAAGCTCCTGTTGGGTCACTCCATCTTTATTCCAAAGACAATACAAGACAGTCCATTGTTCCGGAGTAAATTCAAGACCCGCAGACTTAAAATCCCGATACAACTTACGATTAATCGCCATTGACACCTTACCGACCATAATCGAAAATATCAATCCAATATCTCCCTGATCCCCCAAATTTTCCATTGTCATTGAAATTATTGCTTAAACAATTATACAAAAGTATACAAAATTTCGCAGAAATCAAATGATCAGAGGTATGAAACAGGAAGTGAAGGTGTCGTTCTATCCGAAAATAACAATTTGGCAGTAATCCCTACGATAACAGAATGTTAGCCGTATTTTGAGAGGATTTGGGTAACGATTTGGAAATCTGATTTTTCTTATAAATGCGCTTGCGGTTATTGCTGTTATCAAAAACATCTTCTTCATGATCACTTATTTTTTAATTATCAATATCAATTAGGTTGAATTTTAAGTCGAATTTTAGCTCCAAACCATTACTCAACTCCACCTCATAATCGCGTTTATTGCGGTCTATCTTCACGATTTTCATATCCTTGTAGTTTGCGGCCACATAGTTTTTGATTTGCGGCGGGATAATACCTTCGGGAACTTGCGTAAACTTGCAATCTACATCCTTCCATTCACCTTTGCTGTTAAATTCCACCTTGTTACCGTCGGTGAAAACTACTTCATAACTCTTGTCGAAGATTTCCGTGTCCATTTTGGCAAGGGAAACTTTCACACCCGAAAAATAGGTGGAAATAAATTGCCTGGCGGTAGCCGGAAGTTGGTCTACCGTAATCGGTTTGTCGTTGTCGGCCAATGCCGTTCCTGCGGCCATAATCAAGGCGGCGAGCGATAAGATAATACGTTTCATGACTATTTCATTTTTAAATTGATGAAACAAAGTTCCGGCACGAAACTGAAATGAAACTGAAATCAGTGGAAAGAAAGAGAAAAAATATGTTTTCCGTCCGAAAAACGGTAGCGGATATCCATTCCGTAAAGACTACAAACAGATTTAGTGAGGGCAAGCCCCAATCCTGTCGAGCCGTCTTTTTTCGACGCCTGATAAAAACGATTGAAAATTAAATCGGAATTTAATGATTCGCCACTTCCGGTATTGACAATGGAAATGCTTGTATTGGTTATGGAAATATCAATAGAACCGTTGTCGTGATTATGGACAAAAGCATTTTTCAATAGGTTGCCGAACAGCACGGATGCCAGCGTTTCGTTCATTTCGATTTTTACCGGCCTTTCTTCATTAATTGTTATTGGAATATTGCGGTTGGCGTACACTTCCGAATAATCGTTAGCCAGTTTCTTAACCAATTCGTTTACTTGTATTTCCTTTTTGTCGGGAAATTGATTGTTTTCAATCTTTGTCAACAATAATAACGTTTTATTGAGCTTTACGGCGAAGTCAAGCGATTGCTTTGTTTTCAGGATTTCCTCCAATTGCTTTTCGGTCAATCCGGGGTCTTCGGCAAGCATTTCCAAGCGGTTGAGGCAAATGGCCAACGGTGTCTGTAATTCGTGCGAAGCATGGCCAATAAAGGATTTTTGCTGTTCGTAGGTTTCGATATTCCGCCGTGCGCTGCGGACCACGGTATCGTTCAACTTTTGAAATTCCATGGTTTTGGTATGGATATCAGGTTCGGAAAATTTCTTTTCTATGCTGAATGCGTTCAGACAATTCAGCAGTTTATATAGCGGATTGAAATTTCGTTGAAGTATAATCCAGTTCAGCCCGATGATGACAACGAGCAATCCCAGATACAGAAAGATGATCCAATGCAAAATGGCTTCCTGCAAATCCGATTTTTCGATAGTAGGAATGGATACCGTCAGCTCATGATATTTGTTTGCCGAATCGCTGAAAATGGTTTTTAGGATGCGGGCAGGTTCGGTTTCGCCTTGTGATTGGATATACACCATTTCGCCGTGATAACGAATAGACGGATTTTGCGCAGCGTATTCGGGCGTTACTTCTTCGATGTGGTAACTGTTATTTGTCCCGTTGTCTTTTGAGGGCAAAGGTTCGCCGGCCAACGCGCGGGTGATAATGTATTCCGAATAGTCTTCAAGCGAATCGTCGGTTTCGTCATTGATTTCTTCCACGATGATGAAATAAAACAATGTTGCCCACACCGCCATGACAACAAGCAGGGCAACCGAAATACGCGAAGTTATGCGGTATACTAATTTCATACTTCTGTCAGTTTATAGCCGAAACCGTATACAGCTTTGATTTCAACATTTGCACCGGCATCGTTCATTTTCTTGCGCAAATTCTTTATTTGTGCATAAATGAAATCGTAATTATCCACTTGGTCGATGTGGTCGCCCCACACCGCTTCGGCCAATACCGCTTTATCTACCAAGCGATTCGGACGGGTAATAAAGTAATGCAGAATATCATATTCCTTGCGGTTGAGTTCCACCAATTGCTCATTGATATACACTTCAAACTTATCGGGAATAATTTTGATATTTCCACATTCAATCGCTGTATCGCCTTGGTGACGGTTTCGGCGGATAAGACTTTTGATACGTGCGTTAAGTTCCGACAAATGGAACGGCTTTGACAGATAATCGTCGGCGCCCAGTTCCAATCCTGCAACTTTATCGTCCACCGAATCCTTTGCCGAAATGATGATAACGTTTTCCTGCTTGTTGATTTTCCGAAGTTCCTGCAACAGCGCAAGTCCATTACCGTCTGGAAGCATGATATCAAGCAGCATACATTCATAGTCGTAAAGCGATATTTTGTCCATCGCTTCACGGAATGTCGCCGCCGTTTCTACCACATAGCGTTCCTTTTCAAGGAAGTGCTGCATGATTTCGCGCAGTGATGGTTCGTCTTCGACTATCAGGATTTTCATTTCAACTTTCGTTTTTACAAAGGTACGGACAAAAACTGAAAATAAACTGAAATGGATTAAACCTCATATTATTAATGAACCTCGACATCAGGTAAGCCAAAGAACGCCACACGAAGCAATCGTTTTTGTATTAGCGTTTTATGTCCGTTGGTGGCGTTATGCCCGGACAAAAACGACATTCGCTGTTTAGGAGGGCGTTTAGACCCTCCTGTTTTACTCAGGGTAATAAAACCTCCCGGATTTATTCGACTGATCCGGGCCTCCCGAATAATCGATCATCGAATGGCGAGAAGTTACTCTTCTGAAAGGTTCTCCGGGCACAGGTTCAAAATTAAGCCAATTATCCGGATCATTGTCGATGGCATGACTGTATGCACTTTCTCCGTTTCCGTTCACGGCTGAAACGATATAATCATATAATTCCCCATTTTTTACCGATCTATCGTCATAATCATTCCTTTCTCCCCTATATATCAATTGATAATCGATATCTCCTTTCTTTTTCCGGTACAGTTTATATTCCAGACATCCCAATACACGTCCCCAGGTTAATGTAAAACCATTTTCAATAGTTACCAATTTCAATCCTTCCGGATAATGCGGTTTTTCATGAGTAAAATATACCGGATATATACGGGACGATTCGCTTTCATGTTCATTGTTCACGGCTGTAACTTTGATATATCCTTTCCTTTCTTTACCCATCGGTTTCAATCGAATATCGCAGGCCTGCTGTTCTTTGACCGTTATCCATTTTTCTCCTCCATCAATACTGTATTCGTAGCGATAACGTTGTGCTCCCGAAACAGGATAAATACTTAAAAAAACTAAACCTTTTTCATTTTTTGTATATTTTATCTCAGGACGATTCAAAACGGGCAGTCCCTTGCTTATATTCCAAATATGCCTACCGGCCGGAACAGTGACCATCATTTCATTTCCTGTTATCCTTACCGTTTGTTTCTTACCGTCAAGATAAAAATTTACCGGTTGAGGCATCAACCGAGTCCAACGAAAAACAACTTCGGAAACAGTTGTGCCATAATAGTTTCCATTGATATTGTCAGGGGAGATATAGACGGCGCTTATTCCCATATCCGGAGTTTGGGACCGTATTTCAAATGCGTTATTCCCTATTTCCGTTCCGTGAAAAGAAACCATTTCACATCGATTATCACATTCACGGATAAATCCTGAAGTTCCGGAAAAATGATAATCGGATATTCCGGTTTTTACAGAAATATCATTCCGGAAAATGTAGTCCTTTTTGCCATCTTTGGAAGTAACGATACACCCGAATGGAGTCGCTTCCGTCGTAAAATTTTTCTTATGGGACACAAATGTCATCATATCTCCCGATCCGTCGTACCATATACCTTTAGATTCCCTTCCGGAATGTTTTATTTCCTCAACGGAAAAGGGAACATCTTCATTTCTTCCTCCCGATTTAATTACCTTGATTTCCGGAAAATCTTCCAAAGGGTGGGTAAACCAACTGAATCGCGAACCGATGTTATTATTATATACATCATCGTAAACAATAAAATAATCACTTCCTACCAGCATAATACTCCGACTTTGATACTCCGGCCATGAGTATCCGGATTCTTTCGAAGATGTTATTTCGGCAAACTGTCCGACAGACAGGTCATACAAAGGCCGGTCAAGATCATTTCTTCCTATGGCTTTAAAACACCCGTTTTTATACACTCCAAAATTTGTCACCAAATCCAGGTCCTGCACTTTACGGTCTCCGCTGTCTTCCTTCCCATTATGGCTGTACGATTTTCCTGCGGCAAAGAAATAGATAGTTCCGCAACCACCTTCGGAAGGGACTCCCCAACGATAATTCGGGCCCCGGTCTATTTGCGACAAATGAATCGACAATTCGTCTTTGGTTCCGACTGCAGCACGCAAAATAATACCGTATCCCGTCATTTTCATACTTTTGAAATCAGGTGGAGTACCCATATCATAACCATCATTCGGATACATGATATTAAACGGATTCTTTTCTGTTGGTTGCTCCATTTCCTGGTCTCGAGGACTGGATACATAACGAATATTTTCGGCCAGTAAAGGCTCATAATTCTGTAATGCATCTCCGAGAATCCATAACGAAGATGATGGTTTACGTCGGGCAGCATGTGCTCCCTGAGGAGGATGTACCCTCCGAAAAGCTTCATTTTCGGTTAGAATGCCCCAAAAATGTTTGGGTAATACTCCGTCTATTTTGTAAAAATCCAAAGACTCACCACTGTAAGGAGCCGATAAGCTATGAACAATCCACGATGCTATTTGCGCTGTATTGTATTGAGCCAACTGGTTTTTTCCGCTTCCATAATGCTGTATCAAATAATTTGCCTTGACGGTGGGACCCATAAAAGCCCATACGTATGTTCCCAGGTTTTCCGTCCATCGTCCGCCTTGAGCATTCCATGAAGAGACATCCGGCCGGGTATGATAATGAGTATTCAATTCTACGTACTTACCGAACATCTCCGACCAATTCTTTGCTTCAGGGTGTTCCGGGAAGAGAAAAGCTGCCCAGACCGGAATACTTTTTACATCAGCCAGAAAATTAGGATGACCGGAAAGCATCACCCGCATAGGCATATATTCTTCACTTGCAGCCATATAAGCATGCATCAGAAACATGGCGGACAAGCGTTTCCTCTGATCCGGAGTCATCCGGGATAACCATCGATTGAATGCCGGAACATACCGGTTGTAAAAATCACGGGCCGGAACCGGAGAAAAACCACTGTTCTGACAAGGCCCTCCAACAGCTAATTCATTCGAGTAAGTCCCATAATAAAATTGTTGTTCCAACTCCTCCACGCTGTTTATTTCGCTTCTGGCAAACAGCACCTCCGGAATCCGTAAAGGTTCGGGGTATGCTAAATCCCAATCTTTAACCGTATTCAGATTGATAGTACTATATCTGTTTTGTAAGAAAGTATTATATGACAACTGCGATATAGCAGGTTTAGCCGGATTATCCGACCTGTTCAGACGCTCCAGTTCCTCCATGTAATCGATATCTTTCCGATGATGATAACAGCTTATTGCCGTTGAGCGCCGACCGTTATAAAGAGGATAAACCCATTTCAACAGGTTATCATGATAATAGAACATGACATTCAATCTACCGGACGGGGTCCAAATGGCATAATCACGCTCGTCCCAATAAGCGATATCTTTTGTAAAAGCTCCTACCGATTGACCCGAATTCCAATCCCAGAACAAGGTAGAAGTGACATTGCGTTCTGCCGGCCAATTCCCATAAATACCGATCTCATAAGGAATTTTTCCATTGCCGGAAGAATACATGATTCCATGATGCGAATTGAGGACATCTTGATCGATTTTTTCCCACTCGAACCGGTTAAATCCGGGAGAAGTTCCGGGTTGTCCGTAAGGATGGTTGGGAGCCTGACGGTGCGTCGGAGAAAAACCATTCCAGAAAAATTCCCATCTTGCTTCTTCTTTTTTACTGGTGAATCCTTCCATTTGTTCCCGCAGTTCTATAAAATCATACCCTTTAATACACCGGATATTTGCCCGGTACACGGCTCCTCCGGAAAAAGAATAGCTTATTTCTAATTCCGCAAACAAGGGACCCTGGCAAACAATTGTCGTTTTTATCCCAACCGATTGTTCTTTCGAAAGGAAAAAGCGACTGTCGCCCATACTTTTTCCTTTCGGCTGTCCGATAGACAATACCGGACCGGGTATGTTGTCCGATCTGTTTTGCGATACCGGAAACTCCAGGAATAATTTATCTGTTCTCACAGTATACCGGTCATTGTTTTTAGTCACACCTACCACCGGAAAATTTTCCGGTACACCCTTCTTCAAGAAAAATACAAACTCTCCTCCCGAAGGAAGATCAGACATGATATATAATAAAGCATCCATTTTTCCATCAGCCTTTTTCCGATAACCGGTAAGTTGAAACGGAATTTGTTTTGATGTTGTACTATCGATCAATATCAAATCATCGCCGGAAACAACTTCATCAAAAACAATGGGATAACTCAATAAAGTCGCCGGCCACCAGAAAAGCGGATGGCATAAGTTATCCTTTATCCGTATTTCGGCCTTTCCTTCCCGGAAGATTACAGGAGATTGAGGTATATTCCCGAACAAATCCGTTAAAAGAAATAACGAGAAAAGTACCGGTAAAATGTATTTTTTCTTTTTCACATTCATAATAACCCGGATTATGGTACTTGAAGTTTTATGGTGCCATACAAATGAAAATTGTTGCTATTCGGAGCCGGTACGGAAGCGGAGACACCGGTTGAAATAACCCACGTAGCCGGAGAAGTCCGGATCATTCCTTTTTTGCCGTCGCTGGTAACAAAACCCCATACCTGATTAAGCAACATAGGACCGGCTCTTTCCACACCCTTTTCTTCGATACCCGCCAAAAGCGTATCCCATTCATTGTCGTGAGTCAAAGCGTCAAAATATTCCGGGGTTACCCTGTTAGCGCCTGTTGCATTATCCAAACGCATGAATTTTACCACCTTAACCTGTTTACCTTCTTTACGCAACTGAGAGTAAAACTCTTCCATGGTTTTCCTCAAAGTATTCACTTTAAGCCAGTCGCGCGTACTGTAAAGCACTGCGCTCAAGGTCCCTTCAATCACCTCAAAAACAGGAGGTTGATACAGATCGAACCGTCCGGTGTTAGGTTGGTTCGGTAATGCACGAACCCGAAATTCCGATCGCTGTCCACCATTGGTCACTTCTACACCTATGGCGCTAAAATCGGCTCCGTATTTATTCACAAAATCGGGAACTACATTACTCAGGTTACCATTCAAGACCATATCCCGGACAAGTCCTCCGTACGTTACTCTAACTGTGCCTGTTCCACTTCCGAATACACGTATCCGGTGATATACGCCGGGATATGCCGAAAGTAAAAGAAGCGAATCGCTCGGAGAAGTGAGATAATAAGCATTATTGGTCAGGATAGACGGAAGGTAGCCGGCTTGTACCGTATTTCCATTGACCCTGTATCCGATAAAATCAATATCGTCAGCCATACGAACCGCATCCGTTCCGTAGTTGACGTCTATCGCATGCATTAATGAGAAAAACGGACCACGTTGCGTGGTTACCGATCTGTCGGGAGTTAAATTCCCGTCTTCTTCAATCGAATACATCATATTATCCTGGGTTCCTATGGCTAAACCGGAAGCTTCATTGGTGTATGGCATGTCAATTACCCTCAGCAATTGACCCTGGGTACTTCCCTTCTTGATTACAGTATGCGACGACGATATAAAACCGGCGCTATTGTTTTCATCAAAAACGGTAAAAGTCAGAGTTTCAGATGTTTTTGGGGCAATATTTTCATGAATATGGTATTCATAGTAAATGACTGCATCTTTGATATTTTTCTTGAAATCACCATTGGAGTCTATCGCATCGGCCGGCACGGTTTTGACCACTTTGGAAGACAGATCAAACGCATCGGAAGAGGAAGATACCATGAATTTCGAAAGTTTTTTAGTAGAAGTTACCGTCAATTGGTAAGTTACATTACTTTTTTGTTCGTATGCTTTTTCCGGCCCGATATTGACTCCGTCGATAACGCCTTCTTTTACATTCACCGTGATGGATGGCTGTGCAAAATCAGGAGCTTCGTTGATTTGTGCACAACTTCCCAACATTACAAGCAATGCCAGGATCATTGCAGAATTGAATATTTTCTTTACCATCGTCCTTGATTTTTAATTTTATATATACTTAATAGTATTTAATAACCAGGTTTTTGATTCAACCCAGGATTTTTTTGTACATTTTTGTAATAATAGGGAAAATGCCAATAATTCCGGTTACTCAACCGGGCTTTGACAGCAACTTGTTGTTCGACAGGATATTTCTGCGATACAATATCGCCTAACCATGATTCATAGCCAGGACGTTTCGCAAAACGTACCAGATCGAAATAACGTACACCTTCAAAAGCGCCTTCGGAAGCCATTTCTTCCAGGATAAAACGATTGATTTGCATCTGGATGCTTTCATTGCTCGATTCATCCGGTTTGAATGCTGCACAACAAGCCCTTAAGCGGGTTCCTTGCGGATCGCTCGAATTGATTCCATTCAGACAAGCCAGGGCTTGGGATTGCATATATCCCATGTTATTCATGATCTCAATTACCACCTGGTAAAAAGTTCCCGTACGATACAACCAGAAAATAGCGTCGTTCCGGCTATGCGAATCGTTTTGAGCAACGCTTCTCCTGACTCCGTGAGTTTTCAGGAGGTACTTGAATATAATAGTATCGCCTCCCGACACTTCATAGGAAGTTCCCTGCCCCCTGTACATATCCCCGATATGACCAATGACCAGATTACCGTCGGCATCCGATACTTTGTTCAATTGTCCGGGAGGGTGCGGATCGAAATACCAGAAATTCCGTTGGTATTCGAGGAGGTATACGGGAGTCGTCTCCCAGCGTCGTATAGCGCCGGTACTGGGTTTCAAGGCATATATACCTCCATTGGTATTATCCGTCCAGCGTTGAAGATTATTCGTTTGTCCTTTGCTTCCGTCGAAATCAAGGTAAAGTACCCATTCGGGTGTCAGAGCGCCCATATCCGTTATACCGGCAATCTTCTGATCCCAATACCTGGAACTTAAATGCGAAGTGATTCCGTAATTATTTTGATACTGTCCTTCTCCATAAGGCAATATCGGACGGATTGTCTCCCAGGCATTGACAAAATCGTTCAGGTAAAGGTAAATCTCGCAGCGCAAAAAGTTAGCGGCTTGTTGCGTAAACTGAGCGCGCGACTCAATAACGGCATTGGTCGAAGCCGAATTCGGAAGCCTCAGTCTGGATATTTGCGGATAATACTCGATCACATCTTTCAGAACAGACCTTAGAATCGTTTCGCCTTTTACAGGAGGGGCCTGATGCATTCCGTCAATAGATAAGACATCGTAATCGAGATAAGGAACGTCTTCCCACATTTTCACCAGTTGCAGGTAAGTCCAAGCCCTAACATAGATAATTTCCGCTATATTCAGTTCATACATCAGTTGAACATAATTAACAGGATCCTGTTTCCGGATATTCGCTAAACCTTCCATTGCATTATGGCAAGCAATAATCACCTTGTAAAAATTGGTATAATCGGTATACGGATTTTGAGGTGTCACTCTGTTTTGTGCGATTTCGGCAATGTATTTGTCCGCTCCGCGGGCAGCTACTACGAGGTCCCCTTGCGCTTCTCCGTAAAGGAACAAAGGATCGACCAGGGGTTGCATCAATGCATAAACTCCGGCGATAGCACCCAGTGCATCATCTGCTTTTTCAAAAGCGTTTCCGGCTGGAATATAGGTTGCCGGTTCCTCGGTCAGAAAATCTTCACAGGAGGAAAAAACAAGCATTAAAACCGGCATGAAATATAGAAATATTTTTTTCATCTCTTATTTATTTTTAATATGGGTATATTAGATACTGGATTACAATCCTATCTTCAATCCTATCATGAACATTTTAGGTTGCGGATAATTACCAAAATCGTATCCTCTCATAAAAACGCTGTGTCCGACAGAAACTTCCGGATCCCATCCCAGATAATTACTTACTGTAAACAGGTTGTAAGCCGTCAGATACACTTGCATGTTACGAACAAAACTTATTCGCTCATCGACATTGTAAGACAAAGTCAATGTTTTCAACTTGAAATACGATCCGTCTTCGACGTAATGCGACGAAGGCAAGCGGTTTCCGGCCGGATCTCCATACCTGGTGTTAGGAATTGAGACGATGTCTCCATCGGCCTGCCACCGATTCAATACGGCTACGGATTGATTTTCGTATCCTGCGCCATTTTCCAATTTCATCCGCAATACATTGAGAATCTCATTCCCATAAGAATAGGAGAATAGAACATCCAATCCAAATCGCTTATAGGCAATTCCTGCGGTGATGCCTCCGAAGAAATCCGGATTCGGATTTCCAATGACCTGTCTATCCAACTCATTGATAATTCCATCCTTATTGATATCTTCGAAATGAAAATCACCTCCTTTGTATTGAATTCCGCGATCATTCAGTAATCCGGCAGTCTCCTTGTCATCACGGAATACTCCCAAAGCCTTGTATCCGTATAAAAGCACGGCTTCGTTGTTGTTTTGAGAAATGGAACTAAATCCGTATTCACCGTCGATGACCGGTAATCCGTAAGGAAGATCCGATACTTTTGATATATATCCGGACAAATTGAGGCTTGCATTCCAGACAAAATCACCTCCGCGACCCAGAGTATTCACCGAAAATTCAAATCCCTTACTTGACAAACTCCCACCATTGGTCCATAAATAAATATTTTTATTATTTATTTCCTCACTTACAGGGAGTAACAAATCCGTTGTTTTTGAATTGAACCAGTTGATTTCCAGGCCCAACCATTTATCGAAGAACGACAGATCCAATCCTATATTGTAATTGCGGATCGATTCCCATTTAACGGAAGGATTTCCGGTTGAATAGGGCACAATACCTGGACGCCTGGTATAATAATCGGCCTGGTATAACGAGTACCGCGCATTCAAAGGAATGTCCTGATTGGCGGTTAATCCCCAGGATGCTTTCAGGTTCAATTCATCCAAAAAAGAAATAGATTTCAGGAACGATTCGGACTTCATCCGGTAAACAGCCCCCAAATAAGGCAATACGGCAAACGGAGCGCCGCCTATTTTCAAACCGGCATTCGATTCATTCCCGAACTTAGACGAACCGTCGATTCTGATTCCGGCTTTTAACAACATCTTTTCACGGAAAACAGATTCGGTGTTTGCAAACAGGGAAATATTGCGGTAGACTTCATCTTTTCCGTTCATAGCATCTTTCTGACCGTCGCCCAAGCCCTGAAAATCATCGGAGGTAGCATGTATCGTACGGCCATATTCCGATATGTAGTTAGAAAATTCAAGGGAATAACCTCCGAACGCTCTCAACCGGAAGTCGGGATTCAACTGCTTATTAAACGTAAGTGTATGTTCCAAACCCATCAACTGATCTTTGAAAAATTGTTCTTCCGAGACCCGGTCATAGCGGGCATCATTAAAATCGGGAACAATTCCGTTAGCCGGAGTAAATCGGTCTTCTTCCATCGACCGGCGGTCCAGAGAAAGCGAAATACGGGTATTCAATGTTTTCGAAAAGTCGTATTGGGTAAAAACTTTACCCAACAACCAAGTATTGAGTATTTCATTGCTTACGCCGGAAACCACTGCCAGCGGATTGCTCAATCCGTCGTAATCCGGTTGGCTGAAAAAAGGACCGTCTTTTCCTTCGGCCGATTTTTGATACGGCGAAAGCACCGGCGGTTTAATTAAACTAAGATACAAGGGGTTGACACGTTCTTCATAACCCTGATCCATCAAATCTTTATTGGAACGAACAAACGAAATACGTAAGCCTGCCGATAATTTCGGCGAAATCCTGAAATCAAGGTTGAACCGGGCAGACAATCTATTGGAAGATACTCCTTTTACAACCCCTTTCATGTCGTTATAACCGGCGCTCAAAGAATACTTGGACGTTGCATCGCCTCCCCTCAGGTTTAAGTAATAATCCTGATAGTACGCATTCCGGGTCACTTCGTCCAACCAGTTGGTATTATTGGCATACTTCCAATATTCCACCGTGTTTTTCTCCACTGCGGAAAATACCGGCATTTGAGCAATATGACCGGGGCTTAATCCCTGACTGTATAACTTCTCCGACAAATAAGGCAAATATTCGGATGCATTCATCACCGGCAGGTCTTTATATGCGGAAGAAACGCCCTGCTGAATGGATACGTCCAGAAAAGATTTACCGGTTGTTCCTTCTTTCGTCGTGATAACAATCGCTCCATTGGCCGCCCTCGACCCGTAGATACCGGCTGCAGCGGCATCCCGCAAAACGGTGACGGATTCGATATCTTTTACATTCACATCCGAAAGGAAATTATAAAGGTTTCCTCTGACTACAGATCCTTCAAATAATTGATTATATACGGGAACACCATCGACAACCAACAACGGAATATTTGTTCTGTATAAAGAATGGAACCCCCTGAGTATATAGTTCGCACCCTCTCCGGGAATTCCGGAAAATGAATTTACTTCAAGTCCCGGAACCGTTCCCTGAATGAGTTGATTGATATCCCGGGACCGGACCGTTTTGTTACCACCGGGCGCTATAACCGTATAAGCACCGTTCAAATCTCTTTCATTCAAGGTATAATACGGCAAATTTACGATTGCCTCCTTACCATCAATACCTTCGGGTATCAATTCAATCATTACTTCATTATTTCCAAACAAGGGAACTGTTTTTGTTTGATATCCGGGATAAGAAATCAAGAGTGCCGAATAAGGCGAAGGAACCGTCAATTCAAAATAACCCTTATCCGAACTAACCGTACTGACACCCTCCATCCCTTGTACGGAAATATTCGCTTCGATAACAGAAACTTTAGAGATAAGATCAACTACCCTGCCTCGTATTTTAGCGGAGTCTTGAGCAAGCATGGATATGCAAACCCCAAAGGCTCCCATCAAACAGCAAATTCTCTTTATCATATGAGTTTTATTAAAATTAAAACCTGTTATTATCATGATTCTATTGTTTTACACATTGTTTTAATCTAGGAATAGTCAATCTGAAACCGGTTGCAACAGGAGATAGTCCACCCCGATTTTGAAACTGTCTTCCTGTCCGCTCGGATTATTGAGCACATTCGAACAAGTAAATACTATTTCCACACTTCCGTCCGATGCTACATGAATTGTTCCGAGTTCTTTTACCACATTGAGCAACATGCGCTGGTTGTAATAATGAGCGGTAACCAAATCTTTCTCCAGCAATTGATTTCCGTAAGTGACGTCAAAAATACCCGCCTGGTTATGAGAAAAATAACTCAATACCACTTTATACGCACCGGCAGTTACAAAAGGCCATTTGAAAATAACTCCGCCGCCAGTCGTTCTACAGTTATACAGACCGTAACGTCTTGTATAACAATATGTTTGAGCTACAATGCTCTCCAGATTGGCTGTATTGAAGAACGTTATTGCCGGATTCGCCGTATAGGAACCGTTGGGATTTTTAATAGCCGGTGTCAACCAGAATTCATTC
>JAITTA010000164.1 GCA_031287395.1 Dysgonamonadaceae bacterium
ACCGGAACTACCACCCCGATTACCAGTCCTATTTCGGGAATTCCCTCGCAGAATCCTCCACCATCCAAAATGAATCAGGGTTGTATTTCGGAGCAAAATACAACCTTCGCAAATGGCAATTTGCCGGATACATTGACGTATTCCGTTTCCCCTGGCTCAAATATGGAATAGATTCTCCTTCTTCAGGAAAAGATCTATTCCTACAGTTTTTTTATAATCCGGGCTTTGCCTGGAACATGAACTTGCGTTATAAATTCAAGGAAAAAGAAAAAAACAAAACTGAAAAAACAGTTGATGTCATCTCTTATAATTCCCATAAATGGAAATACCAATTGGATTATAAACCAAATTCCGGACTTGCTTTAAAAACCCAATTCGATTATAATATATATCTGGACGAATTTGGAAAAACCTCCGGATGGGCAATCTCTCAAACTATCGGATATAAAAACAATCATTCAAAATTTCATATCGATTTTTCTTTCGCATACTTTGATGCAATTAACTGGAACAATCGCATTTATAGTTATGAAAAAAATATCCTATACGTATTCAATGCGCCTTCTTATTATGGGGAAGGCATCCGGTACTATACTACTTTCAAGTGGAATATTTGCCCTGTCCTCAACCTTTATACAAAGATTTCTACATTCCATTATTTCGATAAAAACGCAATCGGTTCCGGATTGGAAGAAATTAATAAAAAGGAAAAAACAGAAATTAATTTCATTTTAAAAGTAATTTTTTGACATTGTATATAAATTTTTTATATATTTGTCTCCAGTTTGATTATGTGTATATTATGATGATATAACAATATGCTTTTTTTGTAATGGCTTTAAATTTTATATCGCGATAAGATATTGGTTCTTTTAAGATGAATACATAATTTAAGTTAAAGTTACTTAAAAATGCATTGTGTTAATAGGGTATTGTTTCTTTTGTCTAACATTTCGGTGATGTCGGGTGTTTTTAGTATAAGTACTTACTTCATCAATTAACATGAAAAAGGAAATGATAGTTATTATGGGTCTTTTAGATCTTTGTATGCATTATAGTATTTATATGACGTATTTTGAGTAAATTTTATTATTATGACAAGCGAGAAAAAAACAAGAATCAGAAGAACGAGAGATGTTATTGACAATCAGTTGATGAATGCAGTTTGCAGAGTTATCAATGAATTAGGTTTTTCTCAATTGGGGATCAATTCAGTATCTGAAGTCGCCAAAGTTGAAAAAGCTTACATTTATCGAAACTTTGAAAGTTTTGACAACCTACTGGAAAGGTATTTCATAAGAAATGATTTCTGGGAAAGGTTTATTGTACAGAAAGCGTACAATGAACATGGTTCGGACCTGAAGGACATGTTTATTTATTATCTGACGGAACTTTACAAAACTATGGATCAGAATCGCGAGTTTGAAAGCATTGCCCGCTGGGAAATTGCAGAACCAACTCCTTACATTCTGCGTCATGCCAGAAGAAGAGAACTCGATAATCAGAAGTTCATGGAAAAAAATGTGGAACATTTCAAAGGTACGGATATCGATATCGAAGCAATTTATGCATTGCTGATCTCCGGAATCTATTACCTGAACATTCATAAAAATGTTTCTACATTCTGTAACATTGACTTTACTACTCGGGAAGGTAAAAAACGTCTGACAAAGACAATCGAACAATTAGCAGATATATTATTCAAATAAGAAGGCGTTATTCCTTTTTATTTGAACTATATTACTTTTAGTGTCATAAACTATATGATACGGGAGGTGCATTAAAAGTGTATTATCATAATCATTACGAAATACAACTTTTAATGCACCTTTATTTTATACTTTCAATAAGAATTTAACCAAATTTATTGCGGAAAAATTTCTTTATTCCAAGCGAAGTCGTAATTTTGCAGTTTGTTAATAAAAAATGATCATTTTATTAATCCAAATAAATTTTTTAATTATGGCTAAAATAACTGTTGTAGGAGCTGGTAATGTAGGGGCAACATGTGCTAACGTATTGGCATTCAACAAAATTGCTGACGAAGTGATTATGCTTGACGTAAAAGAAGGGGTCGCTGAAGGAAAGGCGATAGACATGATGCAAACGGCTCAAACCTTGAGTTTTGAAACTAAAATTGCCGGAGTCACCAATGACTATTCCAAAACAGCCGGCTCGGATGTGATTATTGTTACTTCCGGTATTCCGCGCAAGCCAGGAATGACCCGTGAAGAATTAATCGGAGTCAATGCCAACATCGTTAAAAGCGTTGTCGAAAGTTGCTTAAAATTTTCACCCAATGCAATTTTCATCATTATTTCCAATCCAATGGATACAATGACCTACCTCACATTGAAAGCAACCGGACTTTCGAAAAACAGAGTTATCGGCATGGGAGGAACCCTCGACAGTTCCCGTTTCAAATATTATCTGAGTCAGGCCTTAAATGTGAATCCTTCACAAGTGGACGGTACGGTAATCGGAGGACATGGAGACACGACCATGATTCCGTTGAAACGGCTGGCTACATACAATGGAATCCCTGTTTCCCAATTACTGGATGCAACAACACTTGACAAAGTTGTTGCCGATACAATGGTCGGCGGTGCTACCCTGACCGGTTTACTCGGAACTTCTGCATGGTATGCTCCAGGCGCTGCAGGCGCTTTTGTAGCCGAATCAATCCTCCGTGATTACAAGCGTTTGATTCCCTGTTGCGTTTATCTCGAAGGGGAATACGGACAGAAAGATATCTGTATTGGCGTTCCTGCTATATTGGGTCGTAATGGTGTGGAAAAAATCGTCGAGTTCAAATTGAACGATGAAGAAAAAACTTTGTTTGAGAAGAGTGCTGAAGCCGTTCGTAAAACAAACGATATTTTGAAAGAAATCAAAGCGCTTTGATAAATATTCTGTATAAAGGCTTTATCATAGGGATATTGGTTTCTGCTCCCATGGGGCCAATAGGACTTTTATGCATCCAGCGGACTTTGAATAAGGGCCGCTGGCATGGGTTTTTTTCCGGGGTCGGAGCCGCCTTATCCGATGTTATTTATGCCATGATTACTTGCCTGGGAATGGGATTTATTATTGATTTCGTTAAAGATAACCAGGGAATTCTCCAACTTGTTGGGAGTTTTTTATTGGTGCTTTTCGGGTATTACATCTACCAGTCTAACCCATCCAAAAATCTCAGAAAAACAAAAGAAGGTGTAAGTACCTATCACCAGGATACTGTAACCGCCTTCTTCTTTACTCTCTCCAATCCTTTGATAATTTTCTTCTTTATTACTCTATTTGCCCGGTTCAACTTCATTTCCTCCGATGAAAAACTATTTTCAATGATCATCGGTCTCTGTACAATCGCAATCGGAGCCCTTACTTGGTGGTTCTTAATAACCTTTCTGGTGGGAAAATTACGTAAAAATTTTAATCTCAGAGGATTATGGATTATAAACCGTATCGTAGGAGCTACCATCCTCCTACTTTCAATAGGAGGAATGGCATTTTCTATCTTGGATATGATCCAGCTAGGGAGTTTCAGTAAATAAAAATCAATGCTTACGTATAACCTATTAAAATTCAATAATCGGCTTATACTTAGGAACTAATGACTTCATTACAACCCAACCGATAAGATAAGCTACCGCACAAATACAGAAAATAATAAAATATCCGGCAGGCTTGCCTTCAAATCCCATAAACTGCATACCGGTTTCATCTGCAAATGTAAATAATTTCCCGGCAGACATCTGCAATACCAACGAACCCAAACCTCCGGCCATTCCACCGATACCCGTGATGGAAGCAATGGCAACTTTAGGAAACATGTCCCCTACCGTCGAAAAAATATTGGCCGACCAGGACTGGTGAGCGGCACAACCCAACGATATCAATATGATAGGAATCCAGGCGGCATTTCTACCAAGTGAGTCGGCATAATAAAATCCGAGTGGTTGCGCAAATAGTACGCAGAGCGGGAAAAAGGCGAAAATCAACATCGCTTTCATGCGCGCTGCATAAGGATTAACTCCGGTACGATTAATGAATATAGTCGGCAATTTTCCACCGTAAATAGACAACACGGTGGTAATGGCATAAAGCGTGAAAATAAGCGCTTGTCCTAAACCTTCGGTCGTTTTTATTTCAAACTGGGTGTATAAGTAAGAAGGCGTCCAGAACAAGAAAAACCACCAGACTCCATCAGTCATAAACTTTCCGAAAGCAAAAGCCCAGGTCTGTTTGAAAGAAAAACATTTCAAGAACGGCATTTTCTTTTCTGCATTTTCTTTTTTAGACTCGAATCCTTCCTCCTTATCCTGTTCTATATATTCTATCTCAGCCTGATTGACAAATTTACTTTTACGCGGAGCATCATACAAAAATACCCAAAAAGCCATCCAGATAAAACCAAGCGCTCCGATAATCACAAATGCCCACTCCCAGCCGTAAGCTTTGGCAAGATTGGGAATCGATAATGGCGCAATCAAAGCACCGATCGAAGCACCGGCATTGAATATGGATGTTGCAAAAGCACGGTCTTTTTTAGGAAAATATTCAGCTGTAACTTTGATCGCCGCCGGGAAATTACCGGCTTCTCCCAAAGCCAGGATACACCGGGCAACCAAAAAACAATACATACTTACCGTAGCTATAACGACGGCAACATCGCCGGTAGCGCCGATTAACTCTGCCGTACTATGCAATCCGACCCAGGATTCAGTAACAATACCGCACAGGGCATGTAAACAAGCGCCTACTGACCATACGCCAATTGCCCATAAAAACCCCTTTCTGGTACCCATCCAATCGACAAACCGTCCGGCAAAAAGCATACAGACAGCATAAAACAAAGAAAATATACCTGTAATCTTTCCATAAATATCGTCGTTCCAATGAAATTCGGGTTTGATAAATTCATCCCAGGTTAAAGACAAAACCTGCCGGTCGAGATAATTAATGGTAGTTGCAACGAACAACAAGGCACAGATAACCCACCTGTAGTTCGTCATTTTCGGATTAGAATTACTCATGATATTAGATTAATTAGTTATTATTTTCGAACCTGATTGATAATAGAGAACGTGTTTTTACACAATTGTGTGATTTTTCCCCATTCTTTCGCAGCAATCACCTCTGCCGGGAAAAGATTGGAACCCATTCCGACACAACTAACTCCGGCATCGAACCAGGATTTAAGATTTGCTTCTTCCGGTTTTACGCCTCCGGTTACAATTAACATCGACCAGGGCATCGGAGCTTTCAGCCCCTTTACAAAATTCGGACCCAATACATCTCCGGGGAATACCTTACACAGATCACATCCCATTTCCTGGGCAAAACCTACCTCAGAAACAGAACCACAACCAGGCGTATAAGGTATCAAACGACGATTCGCCACTTTAGCCACATCCGGATTAAACAAAGGTCCTACAATAAAATTGGCTCCCAACTGAATGTAAAGAGCGGCTGTAGGAGCATCTACAACAGACCCTATACCCACCATCATTTCAGGACATTCTTTTGCAGTCCATTTGGTCAATTCTCCAAACACCTCATGAGCAAACTCTCCCCTGTTTGTAAATTCGAAAGCCCTCACTCCGCCTTCATAACAGGCTTTTACCACATTTTTTGCAATTTCAATATCCTTATGGTAGAAAACAGGCACCATTCCGGTGTTTACCATCCCTGTAAGGACTTGCATTTTATTAAACTTTGCCATAATTTTAATTAAGAATGGAAAATGGAGAATGGAGAATGGATTGTGTTGAACTTTCATTCTCCATTTTCCATTTTCAATTCATTTAGGTTGTTTTCCAATATACGCTAAAATACCTCCATCCACATACAGGATATGACCATTGACGAAATCGGAAGCCTGAGATGCCAGGAATACGGCAGGCCCTTGTAAGTCGTCGGTTGTTCCCCAACGTGCAGCCGGAGTTTTAGCAATGATAAATTCGTTGAACGGATGTCCCGGTTCACGCAAAGGAGCCGTTTGTGGAGTCGCAATATAGCCCGGGCCGATTCCATTTACCTGAATATTGTGTTCCGCCCATTCGCAAGCAAGATTTTTAGTCAGCATCTTCAGACCACCTTTAGCCGCAGCGTAAGCAGAAACAGTTTCACGGCCCAGTTCACTCATCATGGAGCAAATATTGATAATCTTTCCTCCTCCTTTTTGAATCATTCCGGGAGCAACAGCCTTGGAAACAATAAACGGTCCGTTGAGGTCTATATCGATCACCTGACGGAAATCTTTTGCACTCATTTCGAGGGCGGGAATACGCTTGATAATTCCGGCATTGTTAACCAGAATATCAATTACACCTACTTCCGAAACGATTTGAGCAATCGTTTCATAAACCTGCTCTTCATTCGTTACATCGAAGACATAACCATGAGCAGTAATTCCGTCAGCCTTGTAAGAAGCAATTCCTTTTTGTACCAAATCGGCATTAATATCGTTAAATACAATAGTTGCACCGGCTGCATTCAACGCTTTTGCAATCGCATAACCAATACCGTATGATGCACCGGTAACAAGAGCTACTTTTCCTTTTAATGAAAACATAATGTATTATGTATTAAAAATTAAAAATTAACGCGACACACGTCCCGAACCGTCACCTCCCATCAGGCTTTCCACTTCGGAGACCGTTACCAAATTGAAATCCCCGTAAATTGTGTGCTTGAGGCAAGACGCCGCAACCGCAAATTCCAGAGCTTTCTGATCCTCTTGAGGATAAGAAATCAATCCGTAAATCAATCCGCCCATGAACGAATCCCCTCCTCCTACACGATCCACAATATGAGTGATATCATAACGCTTGGACTGATACAATCGACCGTCGGCATACAGACATCCGCCCCAGGTATTGTGATTCGCATTAATAGAACCCCGGAGAGTAACAATCACTTTTCGGGCGCGAGGGAAACGTTTCATTATTTGAGTACAAACCGATTCAAATTCTGCAGCATCGACTTCCCCTCCGGTGTGAGCGACATCAAAACCTTCCGGTTTGATACCGAATACTTTTTCCGCATCCTCTTCATTACCGAGGATGATATCACATCCTGCCACCAATGCAGGCATTATCTCAGACGCCGTTTTTCCATATTTCCATAGATTTTTGCGGTAATTCAGGTCGGTCGAAACAGTGACCCCCATCTCATTGGCAATACGGATAGCTTCCAAACAAGCATCCGCAGCTCCTTGAGACAGAGCGGGAGTAATCCCCGTCCAATGAAACCATTGCGCATCTTTAAAAATCTCACGCCAGTTTACCATTCCGGGTTTGATGTCGGCAATGGAAGAATCAGCCCGGTCATAGACAACTTTCGAGGCACGGGCAACAGCTCCAGTCTCCAGGAAATAAATACCTACACGATCACCACCACGGACAATGTTTTCTGTTCCGACATGGTATTTGCGTAAATCGGAAATACACCATTCGGCAATGTCGTTTTTCGGCAAACGGGTCACAAAATCCGTTGGAATACCATAGTTGGATAATGAGACAGCGACATTCGCTTCCCCTCCACCAAACGTAGCATTCAAATTATTCGACTGAATAAACCGTTGATATCCCGGAGTTGCCAAACGGAGCATGATCTCCCCAAATGTTACTACTTTTTTCATACGTACATATTCATTTTTATTAAACCGGTCGTATGGAACTCGCATGTTCCTATCCTTTGACATATTAAGGACATGTTCGTTTCATTTATAAATTATATTTCATTTAAATTACATTTTCCACTCAAAACCCGAAGAACTCATTCGCATTGTTATAAGATACATCTTCCACCAGTTTTCCAAGGAAAGGCAATTCCGAGGCCGGTAATAATCCTTGTTCTACATCATTTCCTATCAAATTACATAAAATCCGGCGGAAATATTCATGACGAGGATACGATAAGAAACTACGCGAATCGGTAAGCATACCTACAAAACGGCTTAATAATCCAAGGGCCGACAACGAATTCATTTGTGCTTCCATACCTGTCTTCTGGTCTAAAAACCACCAACCGGACCCGAACTGGATTTTTCCGGCAACCGAACCATCCTGGAAGTTTCCGATCATGGTGGCAATCATATCATTATCCCGTGGATTCAGATTATATAAGATGGTTTTAGTCAATTGATTGTCAATATCCAACCTGTTCAGAAATTTCGACAAAGTTTTAGCAATACTAAAATCGCCAATGGAATCAAAGCCTGTATCCGGTCCTATTTGTTTGAATAAACGAGTGTTATTATTTCGAATCACTCCATAATGAAATTGTTGTGTCCATCCCTTTTCCCAATCCATACGGGCGCCTTCGACCAGCATTGCCGACTTAAACTTCAGAATTTCTTCTTTAGTCAGTTCCTTACCTCCATAGACTTTATTAAAAACAGTCTCAATCTCAACATTTGTATAATCCTCGGCATAAAACTCTTCCATCCCATGGTCGGAAAGCTTACAACCTACAGAAGCAAAGAAATCATGACGTACGTGCAAAGCCTGTAATAAATCGGAAAATCGACTGATGGAAACACCCGAAACTTCAGATAATTTTTCTATGTATGTCCGGAAATTTGCAGGGTTTTCCACTGCCATTGCCTTATCAGGACGCCAGGTAGGCAATACTTTAACCGAAAAACATTCATTCTTCAATGCAATATGGTATTCCAGGGAATCTATCGGATCGTCGGTAGTACAAACCACCCGGACATTGTATTTTTTCATCAGGTTCCGGGCCGAATATTCCGGAGTACGCAATTTAGCCGTACATTCATCGTAAATTTCTTTCGCTGTTCCCGGATGAAGCAGTTTTGTCACTCCGAAAGCCGTCTTCAATTCCAGATGCGTCCAATGGTATAAAGGGTTGCGCATAGTATAAGGAACTGTCTCCGCCCATTTCTCAAATTTTTCCCAATCCGTCGTATCTCTTCCCGTACAAAAACGTTCTTCCACACCATTCGTACGCATTGCACGCCATTTGTAATGATCTCCTTCAAGCCATATCTGTCCGAGATTATCGAAACGACGATTTTCTGCAATCTGTTTCGGATCCAAATGACAATGATAATCGATAATCGGCTGTTCTTTCGCGTATTCGTGATAAAGCAATTGTGCAGTCTCCGTCTGTAATACGAAGTTGTCGTCCATGAATGTCTTCATAATATATAGCTAAGAGCTAAA
>JAITTA010000007.1 GCA_031287395.1 Dysgonamonadaceae bacterium
GACGAACCATCGCATTCACCTGTACCGGATAAGTGGCGCGGAGCGTTTGAGCCTCGGAAAGTGGGATACCCAGAAAGAGGCAGATAAACAGAAATATGACGGGATACGGTTTCATCAAAAATGATAATTATAAGCAGCGGTGAATGTTAACCCATGGGTATAGGGATTTTTATTGTTTTTCTTCGATTCAACATCCCGGTAAGTCGTATGGATGCTGAAACGATGTTTTTTCAAAAAAGTATAATCGGCGTTCAAACGGAGGTTCCAAACCGACGACTGTCGCTCTCCCTCCATATAATCCATATTATAAGATGCAATAAAAGCCGTTTTCACTTTTTTATCGAAGAACGGGACGCCGATATTGAATGTCGGGCCGAGGATCAGTACATCCTGGGCGGACATCCGGCTGGTCGATACATTGATACTCAGATTGGAGGTCATTTGTTTAGGAAGATATTGCAGGCCGTAAGCCAGGGAAGCATTACAAAACACGGTCCGTCCTCCTTCGGGAACCACATCCCCCTGTTTGTCGGCCGCTTCCTGCAAACTGAGATTCACATTCAGGAGGTGTATCCGGATTTCATCTTTCTTCATTACATAATTCGCCGCCAAAGCGACACTTTGGGATATCTGGGTATAATTCAGGGTATCCAGGTGATCGTATGGCGTTAATTCATTGATATAATCGAATTGCGACCGGATATTCAGATAGGTCTGGAAACCGGAATACGTAAAATCAAAATTCAAAGCCTCGGAATGAGCATAACTCACATGGGCTGAGGAGATAAACCTCCTGGTTTGCGAATCTTTTTCCTTTTTCAGGTTGTCGTGTTCGATTCCTCCGCTCAGGGCGAGGCTTCCCTTGTTTTTCAGGAAAGGCCTGGCATAATTCAGGGTGATATTTTCCAGATCGTTGTTGAAATAATAAGCGCCTAATGTCTTATATCCCGGATCGATACGTTCGTATCCGATACCGATCGTATTATTCTTAAAGGTATAATCCATCGACCCCCGGACGGCATGAAACTTCATATCCGGATGGTCGTTCCTTCGGATATCGCGTTTCAGCAAACTGACGCCATATTCGGCAGTAACCCTCAACTTATCCGCCAACCGGAATTCCCCATCGACACTGATAGCCAGGTTTTCTTCGGGAAATACCGACAGACTGTCCGGAGCCCATTCCAGGGAATGTTCGTCGTCTTTAGCCCCGAAAATACTGGCGCCAAACCGGTAGTCCGGTTTCTCATAACGAATTTTAGCCCCGCTTCCCATCCTCCGGTAGGATACGGGAGCGTTGGGATTGCCCTCTCCATATTCGACAGCCCGCTGCAGGCGACCATACATGGCGCTGACTTTCAACGGAAAATCCGCCGGTTTAACCTCCACTCCCGCCCCGGTAAAAAGATGCCCGTTCAGAGTATAAGGCGAAAAATTCATGGAAACATCGCCGAAATGTCCCGTCAGCCATTTGTAGCCGGGATGAAGGGAAAACCGGTTAGGCATCGAGGGATAGGTATAATTCGATCCCGAATTGGTAAAATTAAAGGAAAACGGCATGTTTATCGCATTCATAATATTAAAATTCACCGTACCATTTAAATAATAAGTAAACGGATCGCGGCCATAAGGCTCATTCCCGGAATAACAGACGGAATTGGCGGAAAATCCGCCGGACATTTTCAATAAATTCCCTTTTGAGAAATGATTGTTTATATTCTCCAAATCAACCTGCTGGGAATAAATTTCCGGAAACAGGGTGAGGATAGCAAGTAGGATTAGTGTTCGTTTCATTCGTGTAAAAGTTTTGGTTCTAGGGTTTCTTTTTTTGTACTTTGATATCTACAGTAATATAGGAATCAAGCCCTGCGTCTATAAATTCCTTGATTTTTATCGCCCCTTTCCTCCCGTCGTCCGTTTCAAACAGAACCAGTTTCGGCAAAAGAACCGCCGAAGTAAAATAGGTTTCTTCAACCGCATTTTGGCTAACCGGCAGATTCCGGATCCTGCCGTCGTCGGTTGCTTCGTCGAAATCGGTTGCGGAGAAGGGGATGCCTGTTTTTTCCGGGAAAAGAACGAATTTTGTATGCACAGCTTCCGGAATCGGCTCAAATACGGTATTCTGAGCTTTATCCGGAGAAAGGAAGGTACAATAGGCAAATCCGGAATTCAACCCGAAAAACACAAAATCGATGGCTTTTCCGTTTCCTTTTTCCAGATTGCCCTGAGTAAACGCTTTTCTGAGTACGGAAGAGAAAAAATACCCGGAAGAGGCCGTATTGATCCCCAACCGGACATTTTCGAACCGGTAAAGATTGGAATTGGGCTTGATTTCCACCGTTTGGGATTTTTGTTTCTTTTGTTTCCGGTTACCGGCCTCCAAAGTAACCGTATAAGTCCCCGGAGAATCGATTGTTATCCCGGTATGGCGGGCCGTATCGTTCCCGATTTTCCCACCGGTCGAAGACCATAAATAATCCATGCCGTTGGTGGTCTCATTCTGCAGATACCCTCTCCAGGGAGCTTCCATTTCTACGGATTCGACCGATGGAACCAATTTAAAATCCGTTTGTAATGCCGGCAACAGTTGTATCTTCTCCGAAACGGAATGTGTTTTCCGTCCGGCTTTCACTTCCAGGCGGATTTCGTATTCACCCGGTTGCTCATAGCGGATCAGAGGAGGTTCTTTTCCGTTTCCGGAAGCCGGAGTCCCGCCTTCGAACATCCATTCGTAGGAATCTCCCCCGGTTGAAAGATTGTGTATTTTTACATCGGCAGGAACAAAGGGATTGATCAATACCTCCGGGACAAAACGGACGGAAGCGGACGAATCAATCACCACTTCCGTTTCCCTGACGGAACGGTGAAAATCATTCGCAGCTTCAAGGCGTATGGTATATTTTCCAGCCTGAAGATACCGGATCTCCCCGGGATTCTTTTTGTCAGACGTCTGAGGAATTCCCCCTTCAAACGTCCAGGAATAAGTGGTTGCGCCGGTAGTCATGTTGTTAATTGTAAGCGTAACGGGAACTTCATAATCATCATTCCCGGATTCATAAGAAAAATCGGGGATGACTTCCACAACCCTTTCTCTAAAACAAGAAGAATGAATACAGATAAACAAAATTAGACTCAAAAAGAATAATTTCCTTGACAAACGTAATTTTTCGATTTTGGACATCATAATTCAATGGTTTCGTAAATTTTTTACATTTTTATTTATTATATTTTTGTGTGTTTACATTTAATATTGTTTGCAAATGTAAAAAATATTTTCTTATTTTTTAAACTAAAATAAAAAAAAATTTATATCTTTGCGAAAATTACTTAAATCACTTGCGAAAAACAAAAAAGAAACAGTATCAAATGAATCCAAACCCTTATGAAACGAGCATGCAAAACTTGCACCTAACCGCATGAACATGACGCGAGTTCCATACGACCTTTAAAACCAAATTATTAACGTATGAAAAAGACAGTATTCTTCTACTGCATTTTATGCATCTTCTTTCATTTTCCCTCAAATGCGGAAAACGACCGGACAGGTATTCTTGCCGAGGCCGTATCGATCTTCGAAAAAGTTGACGGATCGGGGCAATCCCTCGAAAAATTAACTCTTTCCAATTTACAAACTTTACCCGTAGGGCTGAAACAAACGATCGGCAACATCGAGTTTACCATTGCCGTAAGCAGTATGCGATTGCTGGAAACGCATGCCGAAATGACCGTTTTCGCCCGGATGAAAATTCCGCAAAAAGACAAAATTTTATTTTTTGC
>JAITTA010000254.1 GCA_031287395.1 Dysgonamonadaceae bacterium
GTTATTGTTGAAGATATTATTGATACGGGACATACAATTTGTCAATTGATGGAAACAATTTCAAAAGATAATCCGGCATCATTAAAGGTGGCTACGTTATTATTTAAACCGGAATCGCTTAAAATAAAAGTTTCTCCGGATTATGTTGCTATGAATATACCGTCCGACTTTATTGTCGGGTATGGTCTGGATTATGATGGGCATGGAAGAAATCTGAGGGATATTTATAAATTAAGGGAAGTATAATGTTAAACATTGTGATTTTTGGTGCTCCGGGGTCAGGAAAAGGCACACAAAGCGAATTAATCATTCGGAAATATGAATTGAAGCATATTTCAACGGGAGATATTTTACGTAAGGAAATAGAAAAGCACTCTGAACTTGGTTTGTTGGCGGACAAATACATTTCAAAAGGGGAATTGGTCCCCGATGAATTGATTGTTGGTATATTGGGAACTATTCTGGATGAAAATAAAAAAATCAAAGGATTTATCTTTGATGGATTTCCGCGTACGTTGAAACAAGGAGAGGCCTTGGATAAAATGTTGAGGGAGAAGGATACCAGTGTGGTTGCTGTGCTGAATCTGTCTGTAGAAGAAAATGAATTGATTCAACGTTTACTGAAGAGAGGTGAGATTTCCGGTCGTTCGGATGACAACATGGAAACGATACAGTCCCGATTGGATGTTTACCGTAATCAGACAGAACCTCTGAAAGAGTATTATAAAAAACAGGGAAAGTTGATTACTATCAAAGGAGATACTATTGAGGATGTATTTGAAAAAATAACCGATACGTTAGACCGAATGTTATAAAAATGTCTGAATCTAATTTTGTTGATTACGTAAAAATTTATTGCCGTTCCGGAAAAGGAGGTCGTGGTTCTTCCCATTTCCGGAGAGAAAAATACATACCCAGGGGAGGCCCTGATGGTGGAGACGGCGGGAAAGGAGGCAGTGTTATACTGCGTGGAAACCGTAATTATTGGACTTTGCTCCACCTGAAATACGAGAGGCATATCCTTGCCGAACATGGAGAATCGGGTAGCGGTAAACTTTGTCATGGAAAAGCAGGAGAAGATAAAATTATTGAAGTGCCTTGCGGAACGGTTATTTTTGATGGAGATACGGGTGAGTTTGTTTGTGATATTACGCATGACGGACAGGAAGTTATCCTGTTGAAAGGAGGGAAAGGCGGACTTGGGAATAATCATTTTAAGACGGCTACCAATCAGGCTCCTCGTTATGCCCAACCGGGAGAACCTTTTGAGGAAAGACGGGTTATATTGCAACTGAAGTTGCTGGCGGATGTAGGGCTTGTCGGTTTTCCTAATGCGGGTAAATCGACGTTGTTGTCTGTTGTTTCTGCTGCAAAACCGAAGATAGCCAATTACCCGTTTACCACGCTGGAGCCGAACTTAGGCATTGTGAGTGTTCGTGACGGACATTCTTTTGTAATGGCCGATATTCCCGGGATAATTGAAGGGGCAAGTGAAGGAAAAGGCCTTGGACTAAGATTCCTGAGGCATATAGAGCGGAATTCATTGTTACTGTTCATGATTCCGGCTGATGCCGAAGATATTAAAAAAGAATACGATGTCCTTCTGAATGAACTTCTGAAATACAATCCCGAATTACTGGATAAAAAACGTATTCTTGCCGTCACCAAATCGGATATGCTGGACGATGAACTGGAAGAGGCTCTGAGTGAAGATTTACCCGAATTACCTTGTATTTTTATCTCTTCAATTACTCAAAAAGGAATTCAGAAGTTGAAAGATATGCTTTGGAAAGAATTGAATGAACAGGATTTCCGCGATATGGACAGTATTGTGCACCGGTCTATGGAAATTTGTCTGGAAGATGTGGATGATGATTTTGATTTCGATTTGCCTGAAGAAGCGGACGATGATGTTAGTGAGATTGATTATGATGAATTTGACGGCGGCTAATTTATGATAATAGCTTCTGAAAAAGATAAAATCCTGAAACTTATCCGTCAGGAAGTGGTTCCGGCCATTGGTTGTACGGAGCCTGTTGCCGTATCGTTGGCTGTTGCCAGGGCTGCGGAGATTTTAGGTGCATTGCCGGAAAAGATACAAGTTTATTTGAGTGCAAATGTCCTGAAAAATGCGATGGGAGTCGGTATTCCGGGTACCGGAATGATCGGTTTACCTATTGCAATTGCTTTGGGCGCTTTGATTGGAAAACCGGAGTATCGGCTTGAAGTCCTGAAAGAGATCACTCCGGAGGCTTTGGATGCCGGGAAAAAAATGATCGATGAGAAGCGGATTTCCGTTTTGTTGAAAGAGGATACGGAGGATAAATTGTATATTGAGGCGATTTGCTCTGATGGAAATAACCGATCCCGGGTAATCATTCGTCACCAGCATACCAATATCTGCTTTGAAGAACGAAACGGCCGGGTATTGTTGGATACCCAACAGGAATCCGGCGAAGAAACCGGCGAAGATACTGTGGAGTTAACCTTGAGAAAGGTTTATGATTTCGCCATGGAAATGCCTTTGGA
Source organism: Dysgonamonadaceae bacterium (assembly GCA_031287395.1). Lineage (GTDB taxonomy): Bacteria > Bacteroidota > Bacteroidia > Bacteroidales > Azobacteroidaceae > BNXB01. The sequence goes on from JAITTA010000254.1 coordinate 2,530, forward strand.
TGAAATCTGTTTTATTCTTGATTCCGGACGGATGAATAAAAACGCAGCGCTTGAATCTTTCAAACATAATTTCGGACATGCATTGGGTAAGACCCTGATTGGCCGGTACGAAAAACAGATTATGGGCGACGGACTGCTTTCTAAAATGCTGTCTAATACTTCTGCTGCCTGCGATGCACGTATGGCTGGGGCTATGATTTCCGTGATGAGTAATTCCGGTAGTGGAAACCAGGGGTTGACAACAACCGTACCGGTAATCATTTATGCGGAAGAAACCAATCAACCGGAAGAAAAACTAATCCGGGCATTGATGTTGAGTAACCTGACGGTCATTTATATCAAGCAAAACCTGGGAAGACTATCGGCTTTATGTGGTTGCGTTGTGGCTTCTACCGGTTCCAGTTGTGGAATTACCTATTTGATGGGGGGAGGATATAAAGAAATTACTTTTGCAGTGAAAAATATGATTGCAAACCTCACAGGGATGATCTGCGACGGTGCGAAACCCAGTTGTTCCCTGAAAGTTACCAGCGGTGTATCGACTGCCGTTTTTTCGGCTATGATGGCTATGGAAGGAAAATCCGTTACTTCTGTGGAGGGAATTATCGATGATGATGTCGATCAATCCATCCGCAATCTGACTTCTATCGGAAAAGAAGGGATGAATGAAACCGATAAACTGATCTTACGGATAATGACGTGTAAATAAAATAATCGTTCCGTTATAGTTTTATTTCTTAATTAAATATGTAGGGGATCTGGTCGGAAAGAATCCGGTCTCTGAACCAAGGATCATTGATTTCCTTTAATAATACAGCCATTTTTTTACACAATTCATTATATACTTTAAAGTATCTATTTATATTCAGATTATTTAACTGATACGGGTCGGTAATATCATCGAATAACAAGGTTTTTCGTACTTTTTTCGTATTCTTATCAATATAAATAGCCAATGTATAGCGTTCTGTTTTGATACCTCTTGCAGAAGGGAAATAAGAGGTAACCAGTCCTTTTGCATCTTTTTCTCCGTCCATGTTCTGGATATACAATGCCGCTTGGGGACGTTTTATTCCTTTCCGGTAGAAAACGTGGGAAAAATCGCGACCCTGAACGGATTTGGGTATTCGATTATTTAGCCCGCAAAGGCCCAATATCGTGGGCATAATGTCGGGGGAGGACAGCAGAAGAGGATCCACCTGCGGTTTGATTTTACCCGGATATCGCACAATGAACGGGATATTCAACGATTCTGTATAAGGCGAGTTTTTCGGGTCGTCTGTTCCCTGGCTACACATGGTTTCTCCATGATCGGAAGCAAAGATAACAATCGTATTTTTATCGAGGCCCAGATCTTTCAGAGCCGTCAGTATTCGTCCGAATTCCCTGTCAACACCTGTTATTGAAGCAAAGTAGAACCGGCTGTCGGCCGCTTTTTTCATTTCAAGATCGACATTCGGCCTTATCAGTAATCTATCTAATGGTATGTCCTTATACAGGTTATAGTCCTCCTCCATACAGTCTTCCGTAGAATTGTAGGGGCTATGCGGTGGATTCATGGCAACCATCAGGAAGAAAGGTTTTTCCCTATTTCTTACATTATTTTCATTTTTGAGGTATTCTATCGCTTTATCTGCTTCATGTTTGGGAGACCATTCTTTTATTTCGTGGCGTTTGCCGTTGGTATCCCAGTAATGAGGCTGTTTGTGGACGTCGAATGTGCCGTAAGAGTACCAGTAATTAAATCCATGCCTGCGTTCGGGAGGGGTATAAGCATCCCAGACCGGTTTGGAATTTTCTACGTAGCATCCCGCATTTTCAGGATCGTTGGGTGTCGGGAAGTCGGCATGAAGTTTTCCTATGTAGGCGCAATCATATCCCGATCGACTGAAGACATCGCTTATCGTGACAGCGTCGGTTCGTAATGAGCTGACCGGGCGGTTACTATTACAATTAAGCGGTATGCCGCTACCGTCCGGATACATCCCCGTCAGGAGCATGCCCCGGTGAGGACTGCTCAGAGGGCAATTACTCACTGCTGAGGAAAGGACAAAGGATTCTTTGGCAAACCGGTTCAGGTTAGGTGTATGAACCGGGTCTGCTCTAAAATTCACTTTATCTTTGAATCCCTCTTCATTCCAGAAATCCAGGGCCTGGTTTCTGAACTGATCGGGGAATACATAAATGACATTCGGATGTTCTTGAGAATAAGCGGAAAGTGCCAGTAAGCCGGCACTTCCGATTAAAAGACTCTTGTTTTTAGAATAATTCATCATCCTTCCGGTGTAATTGTTTTATTTTTGTTCCGAATCCTTTTTCCGGCACAGGGCTTCAAGGAAATAATAATCGGCATAGTTCAAAGGTACGTCAATTTCCGAATTGTGTGGTATACTTCCTACCGAATGCATCAGAATAAAATTTCCGTTCGTTCCCGCTTTAGCTCTGTACCTGTCGGATCCCAAAGAGTTCATGATTTTATCCGCTGTTTCCTTATAACCTTTATCTTTGATATAAGTTTCCAGTTCGTACAAGGCGGAGGCTGTGATGGCCGCAGCGGACGCGTCGCGCGGTTCGTCCGGAATATTGGGAGCGTCATAGTCCCAATAGGGAACCAGGTCTTCAGGAAGATTCCTGTTGTTGAAAATGAATTTATAGATGTTTTCAGCCTGATCGAGATACTTCTTATCCTGTGTGTACCGGTAACAGGTGATATATCCGTACAAGGCCC
>JAITTA010000252.1 GCA_031287395.1 Dysgonamonadaceae bacterium
TTTTCCTGATTCAATTTCTGAATATTGCCGGATTAGGACCGATTTTCGGAGCAATTATGGGAGCCGTTTATGGCCCGGCTGCATTTTTATGGATCGTTTTAGGAAGTATCTTCGGCGGGGCTGTCCACGACTACTTCTCCGGAATGATGTCGGTCCGGAATGCAGGAATGAGTTTACCGGAAATTGCCGGAAAGTACATGGGAACCGGATTCAAACAATTTATGCGCGCTTTTACGGTCGTATTGATGCTCCTGGTAGGAGCTGTCTTTATGGCCGGTCCGGCTAAATTATTAGCAAATCTCACTCCGGAATATCTCAATTATACTTTCTGGATTGTGGTTATCTTTGTTTATTACGTACTGGCAACCCTCCTTCCTATCGACAAGATCATAGGAAAAATATATCCTTTTTTCGGATGTGCATTGCTTTTCATGGCGTTAGGAATCGGAATTTCCATCATTTGGAATGGAGCTCCGATTCCGGAAGCCATACCTTCCAACTTACACAATATGAACGCCAATCCTGAAAAATTTCCGATATTTCCCATGTTATTCATCTCTATCGCTTGCGGTGCCGTTTCCGGCTTTCATGCGACCCAGTCTCCATTGATGGCTCGATGCCTGAAAAACGAAAAACAAGGCCGCAAGGTATTTTATGGAGCCATGATTGCAGAAGGAATTGTCGCCTTAATCTGGGCAGCGGCAGCCATGAGTTTTTTCGGTTCGGCCGGCGGATTACAGCAATTCCTGGCAGAGAATGGGAACAACGCCGCTGTGGTAGTCGAAAAAATATCCGATACCTGGCTGGGGAAAATGGGCGGATTATTAGCGATTATCGGAGTCATTGCCGCTCCTATTACTTCAGGAGATACCGCTTTCCGTTCCGCCAGGCTGATCATATCCGATTTTATCCGGTACAGCCAGAAAGAAATTTTGCACCGGATTTGGATAGCCTTACCCTTGTTTGTTATAGCGTTTATACTATTGCAGGTTAATTTTGACATCATCTGGCGTTATTTTGCCTGGTCGAACCAGACATTGGCTGCAGCAACACTCTGGATGATAACGATTTACTTGGCAAATGAAAAGAAATGCTATTGGATTACTTTACTTCCGGCATTGTTTATGACTATGGTAGTGACCTCTTACATCATTGTCGCTCCGGAAGGGTTAAAATTATCGACAGCTATTGCTTATCCGGTATCTGCAATCATCACTCTGATGCTTGCTGTTTGGTTTTACAGGAAAAAGATTTATTGATATTCAATTCTGACAAACGTTGTTCTTGTAGCAGTTATTTCGTAATTAACAGCACATTAATGCTGTTTTCCGTTATTGCTTCTTTTTTACCCATCTTGAATTATTTCTCGCAGACTGCAATATGATTGCTTTTTCCAAATTAGAGGAGAAAATCTTTTCAGCCCTACTGAAGGTAACATCGTACATGAGTTTTTTTTTATTATTTAATCTTTTTTGATGTTGATGTTACATTTTTCATCCTAATTTGTCATTATTATAGAAATGGATCAAAAACAATTCAAAGAGGAAGTTTTACCATTGCGTGGACAGATGATGATCTATGCGCAGAAGTTCTTTGACAACAAGGAAGATGCTGAAGACATTATACAAGAGCTTTTCCTGAAATTATGGCACATGAGGAATGAGTTACCGAATTACAATAATATTCCGGCTCTGTCAACAACTATCGTTAAAAATTTAAGCATCAATAAATTAAAATTGATTCGAAGGGAAACCAACCAACTGGAAGGATTGCATCCAACAGATGAAGAATCGTCAATATCCGATCAATTGGAGGCGAAAGACCGGTTGTGCCATGTGATGCAAATTATGAATCAACTACCTGATTTGCAACAATCAATCCTCCGGATGAAACACATAGACGGATACGAAGTGGAAGAAATTGCAGAATTGATAGGAAGCACTTCCGAAGCTGTCCGCATGAATCTTTCCCGTGGAAGAAAACGAGTAAAAGAATTATTTTTAAATTTAGAAAAAAATGATGACTCATTATAAATACATTGAAGAATTATTGAAACGTTTTTTTGATGGTAACACTTCAAATAAAGAAGAACGAGAACTTTATATATTTTTCTCCGGAAAAGATGTACCCGAACATTTAAAATCTTACATCCCTGTCTTTGATTTTTTTGAGACAGGAATGGACAAAGAATTCAATACATGCCGGGAAAATAATCCGAAAGTAAAGAAATTAACCCCAAACTATAAAAAATGGATTACTTTAACAGGAATTGCGGCATCTGTCCTCTTGTTGGTCGCAGTCTTCAATAAGGTTATAAAAAACGACGGCACATTCAATCCGTATGAAGGAAGTTACATTATCCGGAACGGGGAAAAAATAGCGGATATCGAACTCATCCGTCCCGAACTGGAAGCCACAATCGCTAAAGTATTCAAACAACAGGAAAAATTGAATAAAATATTGGCAAATGTTAATCCGACAGATGAATTTGATCGAATAAAACAGGAAATAGAAAACCAATACTGCGAATTGGTAAACAGTTTTCCCGATGAAATAACGAGAAAAAAAGTAAGTGAAATATTAAACGTGGAATGTTATTAAAAAATTATAATTATGAAATTAAGAAATGTATTATTTATCACTATTATTTTGATTGTTGGATGTTTATCAAATGATCTGATGGCTCAGGATGCTCTGAAAGCAATGATAAAAAAGTGCGAATCTCTGGATAACGTGGAAATGAGCGTTGTCCGTAAAAAAAACAAAGAGACATTGAAGGTTGAACAATCCATTACCACGATCACAATAAACGTTAGTAACAAAGCACTGATCGATGAATTTATCGCTGCTTGTGAGAAAGACGAACCTTCTGCATACGAAGTTATTTATTCCAAAAAGAAAGGAAAAGTAATACCTCAATTCTTTAGATTTAAAAACGTCAATTTCAGTTTTAGTTATAATAACAATAATTTTAATTTTACATTAGATAACGGTAAATATAAAACGAAGAAAGAGGAGACTCTCAATATAACAATGATAGAAAATTAAACCACTATACTACTATTTGTTTTTATTAAATTGTGTATTAAAACGATTGTTCCGGTTCGCCCGATGAGGGTAAACCGGAATTTTTTCATGTTGGGCGGAGTAACATAAAACACGACATCAAGAGATTCCGGTATACCCTACCGTTTGACAAAGTATCACTTTCTTTTTTTCACTCAGGTTCAGGAGTTTTTTCAATTCATCCTGATCAAAATATCCCCGGACAACGGAACCTAATCCTGCAGAAGCGCAATACAGATAGACATTCTGAACGATACATCCACATTCTACGGATGAATCGAGAATCCCGGCATCCATTACATAAATAAAATTCAAAGGAGCGTTCCAGACATATTCCTGTTTCCCTGCGGATTTGCGGTGATCTCCTTTTACTTTCAGGAGCAATTTATTCGCCTTTGCATCGTACAGATACACACCGGTTTTAAGTGCGACATAAACTTCAAATTGTTGTTTATCCAAGGCAGTGGGAACCACTCGTTTACTCTCGCGGTTGAATCCATAGGCAACCCACATCAAATTAGAGATCGTCTGCAAATCCAGGTCTTTACTTGAAAATTCACGTACCGACTGCCGTTGATTAATGGCATCCATCAATGGTTTACCACCTGTTTTCTGAGGTGCCGGAAGCGAAATATCCTGGGCACTTACATACAGGCAAAAAGAAGAAATAATAGCTAAAAAGAAGATTTTTTTCATGATTACGGATATTAAATGATTATGCTGCAAAGGTACGAAAATTTCACAAAGATAAGGAAATTGATTTTGAAAACAGGACAAAGTCTAAAGAATAATTCGTATTTTTGCTCCGATTTCCATCATAACAACATAAAGACCGGATACAAAACTTGCACCAAAGAAAATGAACAAGATTACGGATTGTATCAGATCTTAAAAATTAAATTTTGTATAGATGAAAAGAATATTACTCCTGCTGCTTATTATTTCTCTCAATAATATACATTCCTGCATCCATGCTATTTCCGGCGATAGTACTCAAATCAGCCTTTTGACGGTGAGACCTCGCCCGCATGAAGTCTACA
>JAITTA010000274.1 GCA_031287395.1 Dysgonamonadaceae bacterium
TACCGTGCAAGGAGTTATCAAAAACAATCCATACCTCTATGCATACAATCAGGGAGGGAGTTTGAATGGAAAATTAAACGGTATGAAAGTCAATTATTGGACCCCGGAAAATAAATCAAATGAAGCGCCCCGTCCGCAATTCACGGCATCAGCATCTAATTTTGGAGTGATCGGACTTCAGGATGCATCCTACTTCCGGTTGAGAATGGCGACTTTAGGTTATTCCTTCCCTAAAAAATGGTTATCTAAAGTGGGAGTAACAAAAGCCCGGATTTATACCACGGCTACGAATCTGTTTACGATCACCGATTATAAATCGTATAGTCCCGAAAAAGAAGCAGGAGGATATCCCGAAGCACAAACATTTGTTTTCGGATTGAATCTGAGTTTCTAAAATTTACATTAATTATCTAAATTGTATAGAAAAATGAAACGAAGTATGATTTTTACAAAATCACCAAAGTCCATGATGATAAAAATCATGCGAGTTCCATACGACCTTTAAAAAACAAATTATTATCGTATGAAAAAAAATATATTTATTTTCAGTATATTGTGTGCATTGGTATCGTTCGGCTGTTCCGACTTCTTAGTAGAAGAATCGGAAACCAGTTTCACAACAAGCACTTTATTTGAAACGCCCGAAGGATTGGAAAAAATGGTTTTGGCTCTCTATCCTTATGAACGTAGTATGGTCACCAAAGGAAGCGGTAACGGCTTTTTAGCGGCATACCTGTGGGGCGAACGAACAACAGATCTCTGCGTATTTACTACCGGAGACGATGCAAATCTCTCCCGTTATACTTCTCCCGGCCCGGGATCAAATATCGACGGATTGATGTACGGCCCTTTTTGGACGCATCGCTACTATATCATCGGTCGTACGAACGAGATTATTTTTTATGGCAACAAAATAGGAGATGCCGCCAAGATTTCAGTCGCTGAAGCCAGTTTTTGGAGAGCTTATTGCTACTATACCTTGTGGACGAGATTTTCACGTCTTTATTTGACAACGGAACCTATCATGAAGGATAATCTGAACGACCTGACTTATACTCCGGCAGATAGCGCCGATGTGTTTAAACTGATGTATGACGACCTGAATACAGCGATACAGGGCCTTCCGTCCGGAGTGTCCGGTAATGAAGAGGGTCGCATCTGCAAAGCGACTGCACGCCACCTGAAAGCCCTGGTCGCCGCCTGGTCTAATGATTGGCAGGAAGTTGCCAATCAGGTGGATGCCGTCGAACAAGGGGCGACTCATACGCTGGTTGCTAATCCTGCAAATATCTTCAATCGTTCGGATTTATATAATGTTCCGGAGACTCTTTTTGCCCTTCGGTTTTCAAAAGAAAGAGGAGGAGGTTCCGGACACCGGATTGGATCTCAATTTGCAAACATCATCGCTGAAACAGTCTATACCCAACAGATGGTAAACGGACAATTGGTAAAGTACAATGAAGAAAACCTTGGAAGACAATGGGGCTTGGTTTATCCGAACAGCTATTTGATGTCATTGTATCCTAAAAACGACAAAAGATTGAGTGCTTATTATAAAGCTCATTATACCTATCAAAATCCCAATCAGTTAATAACGATTCCCGTTTCGGAAACGAAAACGGAAAACGGCGTCAGCTACAATACAACCTACAACTTTACGGGAAATCCGGTGAAAGTCGAAATCGGAGATACAATTTATGGAAGGGACGTGTTTGCCGCCACAAAAACGAAACTCGACAGGCGTAGTGTATTGCCTTCTTCCCTCAAATTGGTCGATATCTGGTCTAAGCCGCTGGATGCGGATAACGGAAGCGCCAGTTTTAAGGATGTCTTGATATATCGTCTGGCAGAAACCTATTTGTTAGGAGCAGAAGCATACATGCACATAGGAGACCAGACAAAAGCTCAATACTATTACAACAAAACGTGGCAACGAGCCGGAAATCCGGCCGAAACACGAACTATCACTTTCAATATGATACGGGATGAACAAGCCAGAGAACTGGCATTTGAAGGACGCCGTTGGGATTTTCTGAAAAGAAATGGAATTTGGTATAACCAAATGATCAAATATGCCGGAGATTTCACGAAATTCCCAGGAACAACGGTAGGGTATAATGCGGCAACTTATGGAATAACGGACGGAAGAGATAAAGATTTCGGCCCGAATCCGGATTATTATGCAGATTTTAATGGCGCTGATAACGATGTTCTGGTTCGCTATAATGTGAAACCGATTCATGTCAATTGGCCAATCCCTCAAAGTCAAATTGATGCTATGGGTCCGGAAAATTTTCCACAAACTACCGGATATTAATCATTCAATAAATACAAAAATAATATGAAACTTTTTTCGTTTGTTATATTATTTTTAATGTGTAACATGGCCGGTTGGGGACAAATACTAACCCCAACCGACGATGGATATATCTATTTGGGAGGTAATAATATCAACAATAATTACGGATTTGAAACGGAGCTAAAAACCTGTTATTCGTTTAATAAACAATACAACCAACGGACTTATATCCGTTTTAAATGGCATGCAACGACCGACTATTTTTCTTCTGCTAAGTTTAGGATTTACGGGCAATCGGATTCCCTTAAAATTGTAGAAGTGTATTCGGCTACAGGAAATTGGCAGGAAGCTTCTCTAAAAGGAACGGCAGGCGCAAAACCGTCGCTTTCGACTTACCTCGGAGCTTTTGAGATCAATCATCACCCCGGATACAAGGAAGTGGACATAACAGATTATATTAATTATTTGAATATCAACAAAATAAATGAGATATCCATTGTATTGGCCGATAGGGAACACCAGCACGCTTCTGTGGAAGCCCGGTTTCATTCAAAAGAAAATAAATCACAATATACACCTCGTTTAGAATTATTTACCAAAGAGAATAAGTCTAAAGGATTTATCCCTCAAACTTATTATGTCGATTCGGAAAAAGGGAATGATAATAAAGACGGCAAGTCTCCCGGAACCGCATGGAAATCACTGGAAAAAGCGGGAACAGTATTTTATAAAGGAGGGGATCAACTTTTATTTAAAAAAGGATGCCGGTTTCAGGGATCTTTGTTTGTGAAATATTTACCCGTCAATACGGAAAATTTAGTTATAAGTTCTTACGGATCTGGAGAAAATCCAATACTGGATGCTGAAGGGAAAGAGATATGCGTACTCAAATTATTCAATACGCCTTTTGTTGAAGTGAAAAACCTTGAGATTACACACAACAGCAATATCATTCCCGTTATCCGGAGAGGCATTTATTATTTGGCAGAAGATTTCGGAATTGTCCGACACGTTAAATTCGACAGCCTGGTCGTAAGAAATATTGTAGGAAATCCCGGAAAAGACGATGCGGATATGCTTGCAAAAAGTAACGCCGGAATTTTTTCCGAAATAACCGGGAATAATATCCCGACTTATTTTGATGGTTATTATCTTGAAAACTGTTACTTTTATAAAGTCGGAAGGCATGGGGCGGCCAATCAATCGTCCTGGCAGAACAGATCACTGACCGAAAACATAAATTGGGTACCCAGTAAAAACTTGAGAATCCGGAAAAATGTGTTTGAAGAAACGGCTTCCGACGGATTGATTGTCAGGGTTGCAAATAAACCTTTGATGGAACATAATTTATTCAAACGCTGTTCGATCCAATTGTCCGGAAATGCTTCTTTCTCATACAATTGTGACAGCGCTTTGTGGCAATTCAATGAAGCTTGTTACACGGTGTATAATACCGGAGATCACGATGCTGCCGGATTTGATAGCGATTATAAATCCAAACATACGATTTTCCAGTATAATTATGCGCATCATAATGAGTATGGCGATATGCTGATAACCGGAGGCCCGGCGAGCAGTAAAGGGTTCAACGACGGTACAATTGTCCGTTATAATGTATTCTACAATAATGCCCATCATGGTATCCGGGTTTCAGGTTTGGCAACAAATACGCAAATATATAATAATATTTGTTATAACGACGAATATACCGTCACTCCGTCCGAACCTTTCGAAGAATATCCCGGATTCCGTATCTTTTACCATAAAAACTGGGGGGGATGGCCTCAAAATACCTCTTATATCCATAACATTTATCATTATACGAATAAAGATAGCGGAATAAACGAACTGAATGAAGAATTTAGTAAAGGGACTGTATTCAAAAGCAATACGGTATTTGGAAAAAATATCCTGGATTATCCGCCGGATCTTTTTCTTAATAAAAAAGATCCATTGCTGTACTTCCCCTTACCGGAATCGGTAAAAGATACTAAAAATAAATAATGAGTATATTTTAAAATATTTTAATATTGCAGATCAATGTCTGGTCGAACGTGCCATCATAAAGAAATTTGAAATAGATATTACGAATAATAATGGCACTTCAATCGATTTTGAAGCCGTAAAAGAAAATCCTGTACTGAATGCCATTCGATTGATTAAATTAAATTAATGATATGAAATCAAGATTAATTCTCATTTTGTTGAGTATTGCGACAATTTTGTCCGCATCGGATTATAAAACAATACAAGTAGAAGCTAAAAGATGGATCAAAGGAAATCCCAATGTCCCCTGGGAACTTTTCGATACCCGGATTATCGATAATATGACCGGTTTTAACCCGGAAACGAGTATCCGGATCAATCGGTATGGAAGTCATTTGTCCGGGCAATACAAAGACACCGGTTTTTTCAGAGTAGAGAAACAAAACGGACGGTGGTGGATCATTGATCCGGAAGGTTACCGGAATTTTCAACTGGTAATCAATTCCATCCAACCGGGGAGGTCCGACCGGAATAAAGCGGCTTTTAATCATAAATTCGGAACACACGAAAAATGGCTGCAGGTCACCGCAGATTCCCTCCATTATTATGGGTTTTATGGTTCGGGTTCCTGGTCGGGAACAGAATCTATTATAAATCACAATAAGACCGGAGGAAAACCGTTAACCTATACTCCTAACCTGAATTTCATGAGTTCTTACGGAAATGCAAGGGGAGGAACTTATCAACTTCCGGGGAACACGGGTTACCCCAATCAATGTATTTTTGTCTTTGACCCGGAATTCGAAGTTTTTTGCGACAAACACGCCCAACAAGTACTGAAGTATAAAGACGATAAAAATCTTTTCGGATTTTTTTCCGATAACGAAATGCCCTTGGGATTAAATAATTTACAAGGTTATTTGACTCTTCCGAATAAAGAAGATCCCGGTTATCTGGCTGCGAAAAAATGGTTAAAAGACAAAGGATTGACTGAAGATAAGATTACAGATGCCGATCGTGAAGAGTTTGCCGGTTATGTGGCCGGACGTTATTATTCGATTGTTTCCAAAGCATTGAAAAAATATGCTCCTAACCACATGTATCTGGGAAGCCGTTTGCATGGAGGAGCTAAAAATGTGAAAGCAATTGTACGGGCAGCCGGAAAATATTGTGATATCGTATCTTTTAACTATTATGGAGTTTGGACTCCTCAACCCGAAGTGTTGGCCATGTGGGAAAATGAGTCCGGACGTCCTTTTATGATCACGGAATTTTATACGAAAGCAATGGATGCCGGATTGGCAAACACTACCGGAGCAGGTTTCACCGTTCATACACAAAAAGATAAAGGATATGCCTATCAGCATTTTTGTCTCGCCTTGTTGGAATCCAAATCCTGCGTCGGATGGCATTATTTCAAATATCAAGACAACGATCCGACTGCTAAAGGAGTCGATCCTTCCAATATCGATTCCAACAAGGGAATCGTCAACAATGATTTCGACTACTACCACCCTTTGATGGAACTGATGCAGCAACTGAATAAAAATGTATTC
>JAITTA010000260.1 GCA_031287395.1 Dysgonamonadaceae bacterium
TTCAACGCGATCGTTCCAAATATCCTTTGCATGATAATACATACTTTCGGAATGCAGCGTTTGTTTGATTAACTCCTGAAGTTCGGGGAAGCGATTTTGAACACACGTATAGAAGTTAATCAAGGAATTGTCATGGTCATTTATTACTTCAATTCCCGATTTTGGTTTCCGGAAGAAAACAGCACCACCGCCAAAGAATGGTTCGCAATAGATTTTGTGTCCCGGAATCATGGAGATGATCTCCGAGGCAATGCGTTGTTTTCCGCCATAATATGTGATTGGCGTTCTCATGCTGCTTTTAATAATTCTTCAATTTCAACCCAGCCAATGGCAGTGCACATAGCTTTTGCCATATTTACTTCGACGGCATTGCCGATGTATTTTTTCTGCTCAGTTTGCGTTCCGATTAACTTGTATTTTTTGGGAAACCCCATGATTGCCATTAATTCGGGGATCAATAACATCCGCATCAGGATATCCACTATTCCGTACATAGCCATAAATTCCTTAATTTTCTTAGTCATTGGCGAGTCTGTATTATAAATTTCGATTACTACTTTACCATAGACTACCGTTACAAAATACGGTGGTTTTTTATCCATTCGGGCAATTAATGTAAAACAGGGATCGTCAATACTTGAACCCGGAGAACTGAACTGCGGATTCATTAAATAATGATGCCGACGACCGGCACATATTGTTGGCGCCGGTTCTTCAATGGAATGTCCAACATTATTGAAATTGCTGTTCGCTATCCATCTGGCTTCGATCAGATTAAATTTGGGATTTTTCGTTAATGATCCTATCGGAGTATCGACACTTGCCGGCTTAGACTGTCCGTATTGTTGGTCAATCATTCGTACATTAACTAAATTTTGTTTCGGAACTGTATTAATTGTCGGTGATGGATGGTTGATATCGGATATTTGTCCACCTCCTGAATAATTATTCATGATAAATCGAGGATCAATTAAAGCAAATCTATCCTTGCAACATATTGCAAGAGATGGTTGTTCAAGAGATTGATTTTGACCATTTCCATTATATACGGAAAGAAATTTTGTACTGACAAGTTCTTGATTCCCCCCGGTGGATGTGATTGTCCTGGCCGGAGAGTTTATACTAACGATTTTTGAATTGGGATTACCACTATTCCGTTGTTGAATAAAGTTTTTCTGTCCACCGGCAACAAACTTGATCAATCCCGAATAAATACGTGTTAATGTAGGTTCGGATAAATCTTTTTTTCTCCCGAATATTGATTCTCCTTCAATGGTAAAATAAAGAACTTCTTTTACGGATTTCCATTTAGGTAATTTTTTCCCGTCCTTGGAATGGGTAGGTGTTGGAAAAGTGATGTATTTCTGTTCTTTGGCGAATATGCCGAAATATCGGATTCTTCGTGTGTGGGCACTATAGTCGGCAGCATTTAATAACTTGTAGTCGTAATGATATCCATAATCTTGAATCTCATGTATCCACCGGTTATAATACGTTTTTTTGTATTTCGGATCGGGAATCCATGTTGGGCGAATGTGAATGATTTGCTTTTGACCTCTTTTTTTCTTTTCTTTCTTGAAATCTAAAGGGCAATACAATTCTTCTTTGGTTTTTTTATCCCGGACAACCTTAACGATCAGTGGTCCCCAGTCTAAAAATTCTTTTACATTTTCGACTTGGATAATATCCGGGTCAATGGCTTTAATGTATCGGTACATTTCTTCCGGCAGGGAACGGCTGTCTGGATCGCGGGAAGTTCCACCCTTGGCGTTGCTATGGGAAGTACATTCGGCGGATATCCATAATACGATTTTTGCATTCTTATACACTTGTCGCATCAACGCAACGTGTGCAACGAGGTCAGTTAAATCTAAGGTACGAATATCTTCCGTATAATGCCGGGCGTTCGGATGGTTGGCGGCATGGCTGGCAATTGCATTCTTATCGTGATTTACACAAGCGATAACCTTGGCAAATTTTAGTGGTTTGCGATGTACTATATCCAACGTTGATAATTCTACACCAGTGCTGGTTCCTCCGGCACCGCAGAATAAATCAATGTATAGGAACATGATTCCGTCTTTGTATATTTCCTTGATATTGTCAATCATTTTAAAGTAAACAGCCGTATTAATAATTTTTCACCGAATTCAATTTTTTGATTTTCATCATAGAACTCGATAACTTCTATAATCTGCCGGTTGATGTATTCAACATCTTCCTGAATCATGCGTTTATCTTCCGTATCCATCACTTCATCACATCTATTAGTTGAAACCTCATTTTTGCAGAAAGCAGCGTTAGTCTGCCTTGTTCTCTGTCGGAAAGAGAACTTTTGCGTATCAAATACTCAAACTCGCGAAAAATAGTTGCTAAGTCTCCGGCATCTTCTGCCGGGATCTCCATTATGGAAATATTCCCGTTTGCGTCTTTGTCTGTGTGCATACTCATTCTTTATTCAATTTTGTGTTTATTAATTCTGTTAGAAAATCTTTCATTGATATTTCATTCTCAATGCAATAAATGTTTATCTTCTTTTTCAAAGAACTCGGCACTTGAAAATTAATCATCACTAAGGGATCGTTTCTGGAAGAATTGATCGAATCTGTCCGTTTTTCAGTGCTTGTCAGAAAAGCATCCAGCCCTGTTATACGGGATTTATCCTTCATAAAATTTACTATAAAATTGAATTAATTCCCGGCAAACATTCAAATAATCCATTGCAGCGTTCGATCGTTCATCAAATGAGAAGATGTCGGTACGCTGTGCCTGCGATTCCAATATTTTGACATTTGAACGAATTTCTGTCGAGAACATCCGTTGTCCATACTTTTCGCGGAGATATATCGAAAGTTCTCTATGTATGGCTTGTCTTTTATCTGTCCTTGTGGCAAGGATAGCGTAACTATCCAAATTCGGATTAATCCGATTTCTCACCTTGTCGATGACGTCAAAGAGCTTAGTCATTCCCACCAGAGAGAAATTAGATAGCTCTACCGGTATAATGCAGGCTTCCGATGTCGTAAGAGCATTGAGGGTTAGAAGTCCCAGAGATGGCGGACAATCAATCAGGATATAGTCATATTCGATATATACCGGAGAAAGAAGCCGTTTGAGAATTGATTCCCTTCCAGGCTCGTTATTCAGTTCCATTTCGGCGACCGATAGATCCAAGGTTGACGGCACAATATCCGGCAGGTTCTTTTTCCCGGGGATGATTGGTATCGGACATCTTCCGGAAAGAGCATCGTAGATGGTTTGATACTTTTGCGGATCAATTCCAAAATTAATACTCAAGTTTGCCTGCGGGTCCATGTCGATAAGCAGTACTTTTTGACCAAGGCGACAAAGACCGGCGCCGATATTGGCGGTACTGGTCGTTTTTCCGACTCCGCCTTTATGATTAATGATTGATATTACTTTTTTCATTGTTTCAAGATTTTTATTGCATCACCGACTATCTCATCCGTATTTGGTATTATCAGTTGAAGGAGCGCTTTTTGAATATTTTCCAGATAATCTATCGTTGAGATAGTATAAGATGGTTTATCTGATTGATATACATAGTTGTCTTCCTTTTCGAGGTCTATACTATAATCTAAAATGCGAACATCAGTTTTATCTTCTTTTTTCAGGACATATAAATACATCGAATTTACATGTCCTGAAAAGTGACACCATGCGTCATATTCTGTTCTTTCCGTCACAATTATAGACAATGCGAATATTTCACACGCTAATTTTTTTACTTCCAATGATATATTTTCCATATCTTTAAATCTTTATTTCTTTAATTATATATTTCTTTAAATCTTTAAATAAATAACCGCACTATTCTCGCGAACCATACGGTTCTGAATTACTAACCCTTAATTATTATGAATAACACACGCATTTTGGTTGTAATGTCTAATATTTAATTTTTAAATTGTTTCGTTGCTTTCACTTTTGATTCTTTTTTAAGTTCCTTAAAATCAAAGCGCAAAGCGTCGCTTAATCTAAAGCGGATGGAATCGCCTTCTTTCTCTCGGAATTCAGGCAGGAGAGTACCGTATTTCACATAATTGTAAACCGTTTGT
>JAITTA010000261.1 GCA_031287395.1 Dysgonamonadaceae bacterium
ACCGTATCCGGAAAATAACTGGAACCGCGTTGTTATCATGAGCGCTCAATAAGAAATAGATGTTTTATAATTGATGGAAAGAGGATGTGTGATGATTCATGCATCCTTTTTTTGTAAAAAGAAAGTTGTCTCATTGTTTTTTGAGTTTGTTTTTGTTTTCAGGAAAAAACAATTAATTTTGTAAACCGAATGAAAAATACATGAAACACGGAAGAGGTTACGGGTATTTAATAAAGTGGCTGGTTGTCCTGGGAGATTTATTTGTCTTAAATATGATATTTCTTCTGGTGTATTGTTGGACAAAATCTTATGATCTTTCGGATTTTTCCGCCAGATTGAAAATTGTAATTTTATTGTTTAATTTCTGTTACCTTTTTACTCTCTATTTTGTTCCCGTCAAAATAGATATGCCTGTTCTTTATACGGATAAAGTAGTGCAACGATCTTTATCTCTTGTGGCCCTTCATGCTATCCTTTTTATTACCTGCCTGGCCTTTTTGGATATTGATTCCGGTGATTTCCCTACGAAGTTCCTGGTTGTCTTCTACATCCTGCTCTTTTTTTTATTTACAATATGGCGTATTTTAGCCAGAGAGGCCCTGAAACGTTATCGTCGGTTCGGACGTAATTTCAAACGGGTAATCATTGTCGGCGCCGGTAAGAATGGGATGGATTTGTATGCCGAGATGAAGAAAGAAATGGCTTATGGATATCAAGTATTAGGCTTTTTTGACGATAACCTGCTTCTGAAAAATTCATTGCCTAATTATTTGGGAATGACGTACGAAGTAGAAGATTACGTGCTGGACAACTCTGTCGATGAGATTTATTGTACGCTTCCGAACTCGCAGGATGAAAAAATTGTGCGATTACTCAACTTCTCGGAGAAGAATATGATCCGGTTTTGTATTGTTCCGGAATTTTATCGTTATTTGAAGAAAAAGATGATTCTCGAAAGTATTGAATCCCTTCCGGTAATGATAGTTCGCTCGGAACCTTTGCAATACATTCACAACCGGATGCTTAAACGGTCTTTTGATATCCTCTTTTCAATTGTATTCTTATTGACCGTTTTCCCGGTTTGTTACCTGATTCTCGGTCTTTTGATTAAATTATCTTCTCCGGGGCCCATCATTTTCAAACAACTTAGAACCGGAATTTATGGAAAAGATTTTTATTGCTATAAATTCAGATCGATGAAAGTGAATGATAATTCGGATGAAAAGCAGGCAGAAAAGGATGATCCCCGTAAAACCAGGGTGGGGGAGTTTTTAAGAAGAACGAATCTGGATGAAATTCCTCAGTTTTATAATGCCCTGAGGGGAGATATGAGCATTGTGGGCCCACGTCCTCACATGTTGAAACATACGGAACTCTATTCCATGCTGATAGATAAATACATGGTCAGGCACCTGATTAAACCCGGTATTACAGGCTGGGCACAGGTAAACGGCTATCGTGGAGAAACCAAAATGGTGGAACAAATGGAGCAGCGTGTGAGAATGGATGTCTGGTACCTTGAAAACTGGACATTCCTGCTGGACCTGAAAATAGTCGTTGTAACAATCTTCAATATGTTCAGGGGCGAAAAGAATGCTTATTAAGCGGTACACCGTGTTCCGTGCACCATTTGTCCTTGCACAATCGTAAAAAAAATATTACCTTTGCAATTTCTAATGGGAAGAATTGTTGCAATAGATTACGGACGGAAACGCACGGGATTGGCTGTTTCCGACAGAATGAGATTGATAGCAGGGGCTTTGACCACGCTTCCGGGAGATAAAGTAATCGATTTCTTACGGGAATACACATCCAAAGAACCTGTTGATTTGTTTCTATTGGGTGAGCCTAAACAAATGAACAATCAGCCTTCGGAAAATATGCAATGGGTGAGTCTGTTTAAAACTCAATTACAAAAGGCTTTTCCTGAGATTGAAATAAAAATGGCGGACGAACGGTTCACTTCTGTTTTGGCCCACCGGGCGATGATTGATGGAGGATTGAAGAAAAAAGACCGTCGTAATAAGGAGTTGGTCGATCAATTAAGTGCGACGATCATTTTACAAATGTATTTAGAAACAAATAGAACATGATTTTACCGATTTATCTTTGTGGGCAACAAGTCTTAAGAAAAGTTTGCCGGGATATTCCTGCCGGCTATGAAGATTTGAATCAATTGATTGAAAATATGTTTGAAACGATGTATAATGCAGACGGAATCGGATTAGCCGGACCTCAAGTCGGTCTGGATTATCGGATTTTTGTGATTGATTTGAATGTGTTTGCAGATGAAAAGCCTGAATTCAAAAATTTTAAAAAGGTATTTATTAATGCCGTGATTACGGAAAGAGACGGAGAGGATGTCGTTGCGGAAGAAGGATGTCTTTCAATTCCCGGAATTCATGAAAATGTGACACGCAAAAACAGAATCCGTATTCAGTACCTGGATGAAAATATGAATCCTCATGATGAAATTTTTGAAGGATATAAAGCTCGTGTCATTCAACATGAATATGACCATATTGAAGGAATCCTCTTTGTCGATCATTTGTCCGGAATCCGAAAACAGTTGCTTAAAGGGAAATTGAATAATATACTTAAAGGTAGAACAAATTGTTCCTATAAGGTGAAGCCGGTAGGTATGAAATAATTTTCGCGTAAAAAAGCAGAAATCTTCAAAATCATAAAAAAATAAAATAAGATGCCTAATGAGCGTCTGTTTTTGTTTTATTGATTATATTTGTCGTCGTTTTGTACGTATAATACAGACTTAAATATAGAATTTTGTAAATGAGAAGATTTTTTTCCCTTGTTCTAATTTTAATTTTAACTGGTTTTGCCACTTCCGTTCATTCGCAAATTAATGTTGATCGCGTTTTGGCAAATGGGAGAAATGCGCTGTACTTTGAAGATTACATTCTTTCCATTCAATATTTTAATCAGGTTATAAGGGTAAAACCCTACTTGCCGGAGCCTTATCTTTTCCGGGCCATGGCTAAATTCAATCTGGACGATTATCAGGGTGCCGAAAGTGACGCCTCTTTATGCATCGAACGGAATCCGTTTTTGTTTTATGCTTATCAATGCCGTGGCGCTGCCCGGCAAGGTATGGGAAACTATCAGGGGGCGATAGAAGACTATCGGTCGGCATTGAAAATCAGGCAAGAAGATAAACAATCGCTTGTAAATCTGGGTATTGCTTACCTGCAGTTGAAAAATTACGAGGAGTCTGAAGAAGCTTTCGATCTTTTGATAAAGTATCAACCCCGGTATTCCCGGGCGTATATGTTACGTGGAGCTATGTTTGCCGAAAAAGGAGATACATCCCGGGCTTTTACGGATTTTGAAAAAGCAATTGACCTTGATAAGTACGATGCACCTTCGTACGGTCAACGGGGATTACTGTATCTTCAGAGAAATGATTATCAGAGCGCTTTGAAAGATTTTAATCAGGCTATCAAAATCGATGACCAAAATATCGGTTTTTTCATAAACAGAGGGTTGGCGCGCTATTACCTCAACGATTTCAGGGGGGCTCTGTCGGATTATGATCAGGTTATAATGAGAGATCCCCGGAATTTGGTAGCCCGGTTTAACAGAGGTCTTCTCAGAGCCCAGGTTGGAGATGACAACCGGGCGATAGATGATTTTGATGAAGTTGTCAAACAGGAACCGGATAACTTCATGGCTATCTATAATCGCGCTATATTGAAAGAACAGACCGGCGATTACCGGGGAGCCCTGACCGACATAAATGCCGTATTGGTTGAATATCCGAATTTTGTTCCGGGATTTTATTATCGTTCGGAGATAAAACGGAAAATGAATGATGCAAAAGGTGCGGACCGCGATTATTGGTATGCTTATGATCTGGAACAAAATTTACGCAAAGAGCGTGAGAAAGGAAAACAAATTACCGGAAAAGAAATTTACGATGCCGGATCCAATACTGATAATAAAGATACTGATAAGACCCGTGAGAGGTCGGATAAAAACATAGAAAAGTTCAATCGTCTGGTTGTGTATGATAAGGATGAACAACAGCAATCCCGTTATAAAAGCGAGTTGAGAGGCCGTGTACAGGATAAACAAGTGAAAGTTGATCTGATGCCGCTGTTTGTCATTACTTATTATGAAAAAGACGAAACATTGAGAAAATATACTCATTCGGATAGGATATTGGAAGACTATAATAACCGGATGGTGTTGAAGATTCGATTGAAAATAACGAATAGTGAAGCTGCTCTCACAGATGATCAGGCAGAATTCCATTTTCGTTCGATCGACGATTATTCTTTGCTTGTCGAAAAGAATGAAAAAAA
>JAITTA010000114.1 GCA_031287395.1 Dysgonamonadaceae bacterium
AAGTCGCTTCGGAAAACTTCATCGTTTCGAGCGCAGAAAAACTTCGGGAACCGCCGGAACCGGATTTATTCTCATTTATCCTGATACTGACAGGGACTTTTTCGTCTAAAGAGGCGACAAATGCAGGATATTCCTCTCCGAGCAAATCCTGCATTTGGCGTATCAATTCCTCAGGTAAATTCATTAAATGGGTTCATAGGGTAAGTTCAGAGCCTCAGCTACCGGTTTATATACCAATTTCCCATCGCAAACGTTCAAGCCTTTAGACAAAGCAGGATCGGCTTCCAGGGCGGCTTTCCACCCTTTATCAGCGATGGTGAGCGCATAGGGAAGCGTCGCATTGGTCAAAGCCATGGTGGAAGTACGTGGAACTGCTCCCGGCATGTTAGCGACACAATACTGTACCACCCCATGACAGTCGAAAACTGGATTTTTGTGAGTAGTCGGCCTGGACGGTTCGAAACAACCACCCTGGTCGATAGCAACATCTACCATAACGGACCCCTTTCTCATAGTCGCAATCATTCCTTCCGTCACCAGTCTGGGAGCCTTCGCTCCGGCTATCAGAACAGCTCCGATTACCACATCCGAATATTTTATTTCTTCGCGAAGATTCAGCGGACTGAACATGATTTGCTTGCAATTCGCCGGCATGACATCACTAAGGTAACGCAGGCGTTCAAGATTCACGTCCATAATCGTTACGTCGGCACCCATTCCGCAGGCCATTTTAGCGGCATTGATTCCGACAATTCCTCCTCCTAAAATCAGTACTTTAGCCGGAGCAACTCCGGGAACTCCTCCAAGTAACATTCCTGCACCGCCTTGAGGCATTTCAAGGAAACGGGCAGCCTCCTGAATAGACATCCGTCCTGCGACTTCACTCATCGGTTGGAGCAGGGGTAGCCTCCCTCCCGGTAATTCTACTGTTTCGTAAGCGATGGCAACGCATTTGCTCCGCATAAGCGCTTGTGTTTGCTCAAGGTCGGCGGCAAGATGCAGGTATGTGAAAACAATCTGTCCGGGCCTCAACAAATCATATTCCGGAGGCATAATTTCTTTTACGTGCATTACCATATCGGCTTGTTGAAATATTTCCTGCGGAGTATCTGTTATTTTCGCTCCAACGTGGATGTATTCTTCATTGGAAAAACCACTTCCTGCTCCCGCATCTTTTTCTACCAGGATGGTATGCCCATGTAATACCATTTGTTCGACTCCTGCCGGAGTCATCGAAACACGATTTTCCTGAGATTTGATTTCTTTTAAGATACCAACTTTCATATAGTTAATTTTAAATTGTTAGAAAAAAATATGTGCAAATGTAAAGAGAATTTCGGTAAAATAAACTCATGGGGCCTATTTTTTTATCATATTTCTTGTATTTTTCCTCTTTATGATTAACAATTTGATATTTTTCGAATCATTTTCCGTTTTGTCTCCAATAACATGGCATGAAACGAGCATGCAAAACTTGCACTGAAGAGCGTGAGCATGACGCAAGTTCCATATGACCTTTAAGAATGAAATGATGTATATATGAAAACTGTATTTACCAAAATATTTGTTTTTCCGGATTTATTTTGTATCTTCGACGACAGATCTTTGTATATCATGAAAGGAAAATGATTTTAAAAATCATCAAAGTTCATATATTAAAAATCAAGGTAGGTTCCATACGACCTTAAAAAACAAATTATTGACGTATGAAAAAGGAAAAGTTCAATATCGAATATGTTTTCGACAAAGCTTCCAGAAAAAATTTATGGAATCATCTTATGACGTCGTCTGGGCTGTCGGAGTGGTTTGCAGATCATGTGGTCTCTAAAGGAGATACCTTTGAATTTATTTGGAACAAGCAAATGCTCGAAGCTGAAAGACTTGCATTCGTCCCGGATTCTTTTGTCCGTTTCAGATGGATTGGAGAAGAAGATTCGGAAGCTTATTTTGAATTCCGGTTGAATACCAATGAATTGACAGGAGCATTATTGCTTGAGATTATCGATTTTGCTTATCCGGGAGAAAAAGAAGATGCTGTTTCGCTCTGGGATTCTCAGGTAAAAGTGTTGTTGAGGAAGTTGGGTCTGTAATTGCCCGGAATCGTAAAAAAAGGCGGCGGGACTCGCGTCCAACCGCCTTAACCGTTTAATCAAAAAAGTTAGTTTAAAAAAGAAATATAATTTGTTATTTATTTTTATTGATTGAATCCAGAACTTTCAATCCTGAAAGGTTTATCTTTTCGGAATACTTTGACAGGGTCTCCAGGTCGATGTCTCCACAAAGGGTGATCAAACTGAAATGATCACTTTTATTTTTTTGTAGCAATACCAGTTCCTTGATAATCCCTTTGGACTCTTTTGCCATTACAATCAGTTCCTCTTTCCCTTCTTTAGTCGAAAGTAACGATTCGAATCCGTTTTTCTTTTTTGTGAGTATTTCATAAGCCGAATCGTAATATTCATTATTCAAAGTAGAATCTTTTGAAGATATGACAACAATTTTCTCTAGACCTTTAATCGCCTTATTAAAATCAATATTATCAGAGGAAAGGCTTTCCATCATCTGAAACATTTTTTTCCCAATGGAAATAATTTCCAGATTATCATCATGATTAAACTTTTCAATGAACAAATTTGCAATTTCCTGAGAAAAAGCAGAATATGATAAAAAACTCAATAATACCGTCAATAAAAAATTTCTCATTCTTCTTCTATAATCAACTCTTCCGGTTCGTTTATATCCTTCATGACAACAGAATCTTCTTTCAGCTCTTCTATAGAGTCTTTTGCTTTAAGAAGAGAGGATGATATTTTGTCAAGGACAGCCTGAGTTTCTTTGATTGCATCCTGTGGGTCCGAATAAGTTTCGGAAAATACCTCTTTCAAAAATTCTTCCTGTTGATAATGAGTATATATCCCTATTCCGATAGAAACAACAATCAGGATAGAAGCCGCAACCTTCAGCAACGGGTAAAACCGGATGACAGGTAAATGGCCCGGCATTTTTCCGAACAAGGAAGACGACGGCGCTTTCAACTCCTTAAAATCATTCAAAGCCCGAAATACATCCCGGTATTTTTTCAAATCTTCCGGAACGTCGTTTCCTGCAAACCACTCCCGGAGTTTTTGTTCTTCGTCCCGCGAGGTTTTACATTCCCAGTATCGTTCTAATAACTCTCTCATTTATATGATGTTATACTACTATTCTTTTAATCCTTGTAATAATTGTCCGCAGCTTCCAACATTTCTTTGATTTTCTGTCTTGCCCGGAACAGATTTACTTTTACCTGTTCTTCCGGGATATTCATAGCTTCCATAATCTCTTTGTAACTAAGCCCTTCCATGTCTCTCAACAGAAAAATAGTGCGTTGTTTTTCGGGCAAATGCCCGGTTATTCTCCAAATCATTTCCAACCGTTCTCCATGCTCTTGCGCTTTCTCCGGATCAAAACCGTGGAAATCGTCCCTTTCGGAAATTGATCCCAATTGGTTATCTTTCAACGAAATTTTATCCAGCGCAATATTTCTGGCCGAACGGATACAGTATCCCTCCAGGTTGGAAATCCTGTTCCATTCATTTCTTTTTTGCCACACATTCAACATTGCATCCTGCACGACATCCTCTGCGTCTTGCTTATTACCTGTGATGCTTAAGGCGAGACGAAACAACTTATCCGCAAGCGGAATAATCATATCTTTAAATTTCCGGTCCTGCCTCATTATTTAGTTGACGGTTGAATAAAGAAAATGTTACACAAAATTGAAAATTAAATATCTTTTAACATTGCGTCGTCATCTGAAATCAACAGAAGGATGTCCTGAGGGAATAATTCGGTAGATCCGGTAGGGATCAGATATTGTTCGCCTCGTTTGACCATGACTACCAAGGTATTCGGATGAAGAGAAATCTCTTTGATTCTATTTCCGTTTTTAAGTAATTTCTCATCAACAGTAAATTCTTTCATAACGGAATTGATGTCGTCGGATAGTTCTATCTCAAATTCGGATAGTTCCGGTTTTTCATCGGGCTTTTTCGCCAATCCCAACCATCGGGCTATAAGAGGAATTGTAGTTCCCTGTACCAGAAGCGAAATCAGGGTAACAAAAAAGACGATATTGAATATCATGGGTGATTTGTCTATCCCTGCAGTGAGGGTATAAGTTGCAAAAATAATCGGGACTGCTCCACGAAGTCCCACCCAGGATGTGAATACCTTGGCAGGAATCGACATCTTTTTGAAAGGCAATAAACAAATAAACACACTCAACGGCCGTCCGAGAAGTATCATGAAAAATCCGATGATCAGACCCACTCCCATCACCGGAAGCAACTCTTTCGGATTTACCAGTAATCCCAGACAGAGGAATATAATGATCTGGAACAACCAGGTCAAACCATCGAAAAAGCGCTTGGACGAAAATTTTTGAGTGAATTTGGAATTACCGATAACCAAGCCTCCGACATATACTGCCAGATAACCGTTTCCCTGCAGGTCGTTTGTCAAAGCAAAAATGAAAAAACAGACCGCAATCAAAAGGACGGGATATAAGGAACGGTTGTGTAATTCAAGCTTATTTAGAATCCATACAAATAATTTCCCCAGACCGAATCCCATCAAAGCTCCGAAAATAAACTGAAACAGGAAGAACCCCACTACATACCAGATATTTCCTGCCTGAGTCTGTATCATCTGAATCAGAGTGATTGTCAGCAAATACGCCATAGGATCGTTACTCCCGCTTTCAAACTCGAGCAGCGGTTTCATGTGTCCTTTCAAGGAAACTCCTTTAGAGCGCAGAATTCCGAATACGGAAGCCGAATCGGTCGATGACATAACGGATGCAAGCAGCAATGATTCGAGCAATGTGAAGGTGATTACACAAAAGAAATGATTCGTAAGCCAAAAAATGAAAACACCGGTGAACAACGCCGTGAGAAATACACCCAAGGTTGCTAAAACGGTTCCGGGTATCGCAACCGGCCGGATATCCGAATATTTCGTATCCAAGCCTCCGGAAAATAAAATAACGTTCAGGGCCGTCATACCAACAAACTGGGCCATGGAGGAATCGTTGAATTGAATTCCCAAACCGTCGCTTCCGGATAACATTCCTATAAATAAGAAAAGAACAAGAATTGGAATTCCAAGCCGGTAGCTGGCCCGACTGGCAAAAATACTTAAAAATAAGAGAATGCTCCCGATGAGCAAAATATTGTCGATGGATAGGTTCATAAGAATAACTGATTTTTACAAAAATAATATTTTTTCCGGGAAATTAAAATATTTGTACATTTGTAAAAGCAAAATCAAAAAATTCTAAGAATAATGAACATCGGGATTCTTTACATTTGTACAGGTAATTACACCATTTTTTGGAATGATTTTTATCTTTCCTGTGAAAAAAAATTTTTTCCTGGAAAAGAACGGTATTACTTTGTTTTTACCGACGGAAATATCAATACTTTCGGGAATCCAAATGTCCAGATAATTCATCAGCCTAAATTGGGATGGCCTTACGATACTCTTATGAGATTCAAAATGTTTATTGGAATTGAAGACAAACTCCGTCAAACGGATTATCTTTTTTTCTTCAATGCGAATATGATTGTAAAAGAACCGGTAGGAGAAGAAATTCTTCCGTCTGATGATGAAGAACTCGTCGTGGCCATGCATCCCACCTACTTTATGGAAACAGATCCGGACAAATATTCTTACGACAGAAATCCCGAATCCTTGGCTTACATTCCCATTGGAGAAGGGAAAGAATATGTTCAGGGTGCATTCAATGGTGGAAAATCGGAAAAATTCCTGACGATGTGCCGAATCTTGGATGATAACACGGATAAAGACCTCTCGCGCAATGTCATTGCTTTATGGCATGACGAATCCCATCTGAACAGGTATATATTGGACAAGCATGTTAAAGTCCTTCATCCCGGTTATATTTATCCCGAAGGTAGAGATTTACCCTTTGAGATGATAATGTATACCCGTAAAAAGAAAAAATACGGAGGACATAATGTTTTGCGCGGAATAAAGCGGGAATCTTTTTTTTCCAGATTGAACAAGTTTTTTCGGAGAATTGTCCGGAGGAAATCAGATTATATGACGAAATAAATAATCAAAATATTTAAAAGAATCTTTTTCTATCGTGTTATTTTCTTTTTTTATCCAATAAAGAGGGATGTCATTATAAAATGAAGCCATCAGCGAAAACGTACTCGGAGGCCCTATAAGATAGTCGCATTTTGAAAGAAGACAGAGGTCTTCTCCCGGATTTCCATGAAAAGCATAAATACGAACCGGATCCAATGATCTCCTGTACGACTCAAGATCAAAATTTTGATCATTTGTGGAAATGAATACATTTATTTTTTCCTGAAAAAAAAGAGATTGAAATTTGGAAATCAGTGCGATGTATGTATCATCATGAAAGAAATAATCACCGTTATTCCACCTTGCATAATCTCCTCTTCTGACGTGCACCCCTAAGTTAATACATTCTGAAGATCCGGTTATAGGAGACATGAATTCATCGATTTTTTTTTCAATCGATTTTTTAAATAAGAACAGGTTCTTGATTTCAGTACGAAATTTTAATAAAAGTTCGTATTCCCGGAGCATCCAACCTTCAGCAACGACAAACCGACCGGTTTTCAAAATATTCAGATTTCGTTCGTTTACATCAGAATCTTCCAAAAGGGAAACCGTTTTGATTAATCTTATTTTTGCCGCATATTTTGCAATGATATAAGTAAACCAATTATACCCGGTTTTCCGGCAAATATTGAAATACCGGTATTTATAGCAAAATCTGAGCGCAATGGTATTGGTGCCGTTCATTTTTCCCCACACATACAGATGTGCGAACTGTAAAATATTATTACACATCTGGCCGTATCCTTTTACAAAAATCATATCCGTTCGGTTTTGTTTTTCTTTTCCAACAGTTTAACAATAACGGCATATTTATAAAAGGCACTCAGTCCGGCATAAATAAATCCAGCTTTTCCGTCCCGAAATCCCCCTTTCATAATGTAATAGCTGAAAAAGCGGAAAAAAGGTTTGAACAATAAGCTTAAAATGCCGGCGTTCTTATCTTGTTTTTTCAATACTTCCTTATCGGTATAAATATTCGTCTTATTAATGATCATAGACACTCTGTGATCGTCCAGGTGTAAAAAAGCATATTTTTCGTCGGATGGGATCATTTCTGTTTTTCCATTTATTTCCGGTCTGGAATGGATGAACGGGGGCCAATATACTTTGTCTTTCAAAAAAAACCGTATCTGGTAATCCGGATAAACAGCATGCATAAATTTTCCCATGAAAAAATTCTTCCGGGGTATTCCATAGGCCTCGGACGGATTTTCCTGTTGGATAATATCATATAAAAGCTTCCTCAAATCCACGGTAACAACTTCGTCGGAATCAACTACCAATACCCATTCGTTATCTGCCGATTGTATTGCCGTATTTCTGGCAGGTTCTACGATTCCGCAACGTTCATGCAGGATGACCTTACAATTGTATTGTTTTGCGATTTCCAGAGTTCTGTCTTCGCTGTACATATCACAAACGATGATTTCATCAAAATCCCTGACGGAATCGAGCGTTTTTTCCAGCCCTTTTTCCGAGTTAAACGTATGTATGACGACCGAAATTTTCATTTTATTCATAACGTCTTGTTTATTGAAAGCGTTTTATAAACCGAAATTAATTGAGATGCTAACGTTTCGGGAGAAAAACGTTCCGCATACCGTTTGCCTTTTCCGGAAATTTCGGCGGCAAATACAGGAT
>JAITTA010000118.1 GCA_031287395.1 Dysgonamonadaceae bacterium
AATTTTTATCAAAAATAATTGGCCTCCCTCCATAAACATTCGGTCCTTTTACTTCATGACTTTTACAGCAGGATAAAAAGAATACAGAAACCAGAAAAAGAAAGACCGGAAATATTATTGACACTATAAATTTAACTTTTATCATTAATTACCAAAATTAGAAAAATTATTATTTATATAAATTGCCTCTGGAGCAGAAGTATTACCCATGCATGTCCGCCTCCATCACTTTTCTGCCCTCCAACAAGCACAGGACAATTATTTTTAAGAGATTTCATCTAAAAAAAGTAAAAATCAACAGGCTTTCAGGCTCATATCCAGACTTTTAACCGAATGAGTCAATGCCCCGACAGAAATATAATCGACACCACATTCGGCATAATCCCGAATTGTATCGAAAGTAATCCCTCCGGAAGATTCGATCTCATAGCGTCCGTCAACCAGTTTTACCGCCTTCCGCGTATCTCCGGTATTGAAATTATCAAGCATAATGCGATCGACTCCCCCTACTTTCAGGACTTCGTTCAATTCTTCGAAGTTCCGAACCTCAATCTCTATTTTCAGGTGCTTATCATTAGCCCAACAATATTCTTTAGCTCTTTGAATAGCATTCGCAATTCCTCCGGCAAAATCCACATGATTATCTTTCAATAAAATCATATCGAAAAGTCCTATCCGGTGATTTTCCCCGCCACCGATCCTGACGGCTTCTTTTTCCAGAATCCTCATGCCCGGAGTTGTTTTCCGGGTATCCAGGATTCTTGTTTTTGTTCCTTCCAACCGGCGGACATATTTACGGGTAATGGTTGCAATGCCGCTCATACGCTGCATGACATTCAATACCAGACGTTCGGTTTGAAGCAAAGACTGGACTTTCCCTGCAACCGTAAAAGCAATATCACCGTATTTCACTTCCGTTCCGTCATCAATCATGATTTTCATTTGCAATTCAGGATCAAATGCATGAAAAATCTGTTTTGCGATGTCTACACCCGCTAAAACTCCGTTTTCCTTTACAATCAATTGTACCTTTCCCTGAGCGCTTGCAGGAATACTGCACAAGGTCGTATGATCACCATCGCCGATATCCTCGGCAAAGGCCAACCTTATCAGTTCATTCATTAATTGCTGTTTCGTATTCATCGGTTCATCTTCTTGGTGTGATACTCTGATACTGTACACACCGGTTTCACTCGATATTCAATTTCTTTTTCAGTTCCTTGGACAAAACATCCTTATGAACGACAATATTCAAAGTTTTATATTTTACAAATGCTTCGGAAGCATACCAGGTACCTTTATATTTATTTTTTTCTCCCCAGGAATTTTTCACCAAGAAATAAACCGTACCATTCTGATCCTTTGCAGTTCCATATATTAACATCCCATGATCGTCTGTTGTCTGGTAATTATCAAAAGCAATTTGCTTCATTTCCTGGGTAATATTCAATTCTTTGACCGGTTTTCCGGACTCGGAAATCACTTTCTCTCTTTCAGTTGGAGTAAGACCCAACCAGTGAGCCTGATCGGATCCGGGACCTTCCGGAACTTCCAAATCCGGGACCACGGCAATTCCATTACGTGAAAACCCTTTTTCACTGACATCACTGGCCCACGCAACACAATATCCCTTGTCAACAGCATAGTGCATTACTGCCATGATTTCATCCAAAGGAAGGTTATACGACAAAGCCCAACGCCAATTATCCGGTACTTCAATCGGAAAGGCCATATAAAAAGGATGATGTGTGAAAGAAGTTAAAGATACATAATTATCCGCATCAATTCCCAATGATTGCGCAAAAGATTGAGGAGTATATTCTTTTCCGTCGTAAGTAAATTTTTCCGGGCATTTTCCCAGATAGGAATCCAGAATTCCCCTGTATCCATTAAACCAGGCAGGAGATAATTTCCCGTTTTTATTCTTGATTACTGTTGTAACATACGATTCCAACAAGACATCCATTTCACCGTGACGATGGGAAGTTTCTCCATAATTCAATCCCTGCATTTCAAGCTCCGGAACGAGACCATAATCACGAATACCGTCGATGACATCGGCAAAAGACCCTCCACCGGCAAAGTTTGTCTTTCCATGCATCCTGACATATTTTTTCGCTTTATCCTGATAATTCTTGTGTACTATATACATTTCCGAAAAGTCATAAGTACTTTTTCCCATCCGGAGTAATTCACTTTCAATAAAAGCCAAACCGGAAAAGCACCAACACGTGCCCGAACTCGCCTGATTTTTGATCGAGGTAACCGGATTCTCCTTTATAGTTGTGAACTGAAATCCCCCGGAAGACTTTGATTGTTCGTCCTGAGCCCATGCTCCCAGGCTCAGAAATGAAATTGCAATTAACAGAATAAATTGTTTCATAAACTGTGGTTTTATATTTTCCACAAATGTACTGTTTTTTCAATAATTTTGCAAACTACTGCATAAGACTCAGATTGATATTGATTCCAAAGCTCGATTTTGCCATCGGATAAGATGTTGTCGTTACCATCGGGCTTGTAACCTGACGATCGTAAAATGCCTGTATGGTCAGGGCGCGACTCAGACTATAATCTGCCGCCAGACGGATCATGGTTTGAGCTTCTCCGGCAGAAGCCTGAGTATAAGCATCCTGTATCCTGCGGATTAAATTACTCATACGTTGGAAAGTAATCATTCCGGAAAGTTTGAGGTCATTACTGAAATTATTTCCTCCTGATTTTTTGAACTTCATGACTTTGTTGAATTCCGTTATTTTATATTCCATTCCAACATCCAGATTCTCCTGATTAATCTCCACTATCTGATTAGACGACACATTCAGGTTAATATTACGGGTCTTTGTCAATCCCAACTTCATAGTCATGTTATTTCTGAAGGTTCCGTTGATTGCAATCAACGGGTTAAAAGTTTCCGTGATGCTTGCGGCAGAAATACTGTACGGAGAGGATGGAACCGGCCCCGATACCTGGCTTTGTACATACCCCAGTCCATTTGAATTGTCGACCCAGCTACCATGAGAAGTATAATTTCCAACGACATATTTACAACTGTATTCATGTGTAACCAGGAAATTCTTGAAATGCCTGTTGAAGAAATCCAGTTTCATGAGTCCGTCGTACGTAAGCTTCCAGTTAGGCAGTATCTGGCTCAGGGAAGGAAAAGCCGAAAGTGAAACTTTATCCGGATTTTTACCGGTATAAGCCGCAATAAATGCCGGAATAAGAACATCCATTGAGTTCAAAGTAAAATCACCGTTTCTCGGGTCAAAGTCTTTTCCTGCATAGCCGGCCTCCGAAATAAACCCTCCATCGGGATATTTCGTACCGGCATAATAACTTTCCAAACGGTTATAAATAATCTGCCTGTTAGACAAAAACTTTTCAAAAGTTTTGGAACGATAACCATCCGAGGATTTATGATTTTCAAACGACGAACGAATAGCAATGGTCGTGATATTGTATGATCCGCCATACACCGGAGAACCTCCGTTTACAAAATCAATTTCTTTCCGGGATGTTGTTACCCTATCGGCATTCAGATCAACCCTGAACCCTACGAAAGGTTCCAGAGATGCACGAAAACTAAATGTTTCATTTTCATTGAATATTGCAGGAGCTATATAAGATGAATTATTCAGCAGCCAGTTCCGGCTTGCAGCTTTGTCCAGGAAACCCTGGTCCGTAAAACCGAAAGCAAAGTCCCACCCCGGAGCCTTACCGAAACCGGTGTTTCCCTGACCTAAAAAATCTCCGACATTCGGACTGAAATTAGGAATAATACTTCCACTCGAGAGGTTATACGATACCCCGGCTGTTCGAACCATCATCAACCCTCTGGATGCAACCTGAGCAATTTTATACCAAGTCGTTTCTTCCAATGGAGGTAATTGAGAAATCGTAAGTTTCAATTTAACAGAATCCTTATTCTTAATCTGAATAACATTTTTATCCAAAGATTTGAATTTCAATTCATACAGTTTTCCGTCTTCTTTCCTCGCGGTCAATCTCAGCCGTTTATTATTCAAGTTATGATTCACAATTGTGGACGAATCCAAATTTAACATAATTTCCCCTTCATACTTCGGACGTTCGACAGGCGGTCTTTTAGCCTGTCTTATCACAGATGTAGAATCTTGTGCACTTCCCCGTCCGGTCCTTGAGGTATTCCTGCGACTATCAGGAATCTGAGTAAAATTACTTCTTTGGTTTGAGAATTTCCGGTTAACTTCTCTTAAAAAAGACGATTTATTATAAAGAGACAAGAAATTAAATGTAATATTATTGATGCCTATTGTGCGTTCATTTCGTATGGTATTCCCGATTTCAAAATTCTCATCCTCTTCATACGCTTCAATCCGGGCTCCCTTTTCCCAATTGTACGTAGCATTGTATGATAATGTTCCTCCCATAAAATCCAATGCGGGAACCGATTTGAACGGAATATTATAATTTGCAAGGAATAATTGATTATAATTCAATGGAGTTCCGAGATCCCTGATACTTTGGAGTACGGAATCTTTCCATATTTTGTATTCATCCCTGTTATAATTTTTATTTACCTGAACATGAGGGGCATCAATACGGGCTTGGGTTCCGGTAGTGACAGTCAGATTCAGATTCTTGGTCAGGTTCCATTGTATATTTGTTCCCCGGTTCCAATAGAAATCTTCTCTGAAAGAAGCCGGAATAAGATTCTGTTCCGGACTGTTCAGGTCCCGGAGTTGTACTTCATAATAATTCCTGGTAATATCGGAAGTAAATCCGATACTTGTAGGCAGATAATTGAAGCCAAAATCTTTCAAGAACTTCACTGAACCGGAATTGCTTTTCATTCCCTTAAATGGCTCAACCGGCTTTATCATAGGAGAATACAAATAATTAAATGTAGCACGGGCATCCGTCTCCCTTTCATAAGTGGTCGTTGCATCCTGTTTATTCCGTTCGGTAAACACATACCCCATCGTAAAATTAGCCGGGTCGTACGGCATTGGATTTTTACTTCGTATATCCACATTAAAACTACTTATACCGATACTTTTAGTTATCGATTTCGTCTGGGCAAAAGCCTTGATAGAATCTTTTTCGGTCGATGTCTGAACTTCGTCCAACGCCTGTTTCAACAAAATATCCTGATCAAGCGGATTGTATTTCGGGCTTATAACATCTTCGCTATAAGAATAGTAGAATGGAGCTCTGATTTTCGCTTTTTCCGGTAAAAATCTTCCGGCCTCGACTGTTGTAGAAATATTGTATTGATGATGATTATCGATATTCCGTTCCATAATCCCCTGGTCGAGACCTCCGAATCCGGCGGTTTCCTTACTTCCCTGGAAGTTGAATGTTCCTACATCGGATAATCCGATAAACAGATTCCCGTTTGCCGCCCACCCGTTTTCTTCATTGAATTCGGTCAAACGCAATTCATTGATCCAGATTTCTGCTGATTTTGTATTCCTTGAATTATTACGAACCCCTACCATTACCACCTTCACTTCCGAAAGAGTCGGGTTTCCGACTACAGTTACTTTATTCATCGGTTGATCCGGATCCATCTTTGAATAAGGAGATTGGAAAGAGACGGTCGATCCGGCATTTCTTTTTTCCCGGTTTCTTTCCAATTTCAGATTAGTCAGTATTTCAAATGGGAAATCGAACATATTTGCTTCCGGCCACACCGCCTCCCGGTCGGCATTGCTTTTATGGCTATATCTGCCGGGAGGTGTCAATTTCAATGGGATTTCATATTCATAATAATTATTTTTATAATCGGACCCCAGACGCAGAAATACGGAAAACTCATCATCCCGGAGATCCGAGGTCATGTCTTCTTTGAGTCGTTCGCCGTGCGCAAACATTTGAATACGCTTATATTGCCGGAAATCGAGCGAAGTATTTTTATAAATCGCGCGAGCATCGCCCGTCTCCAGATCCGCCACCCTGATCGACAACGCCTGTTCATTCTGTTGACTGAGTTGCGGCTGAGTCGGATCCTGCATCCGGTTCACACCCGGAGGTAAGACATAATTTACAGGTTCTCTTTCCGAATTTTCCTCTATATTAACGGTAGAGGTACTCAAGGTTCCTGTACCAGATGCAGGCATATTCGGATTGGAGAGATCCTTGGCATAATTTCTCCATTCCCCCCGGAGTAATCCGAGTCTTCCGAAGCGTAAAACAACCGAATCCGAAAAATCAGTCAGGAACATGCGGGCAAACCGGATTGTCTTAAAATCCTTGATACCGCCTATATTTTTGTAATTCTGATGGTCGCGGATAGGAATTTTAAACTGATACCAGGTTACCGTTTCCGTTTTCCCGTTTTTGAGTAGAACCGAAGCTTCCCGCTTATCGACAACATAGTTTTTACCGACTATCATATCCTGTGGACGTATCGATACCTTATACTGGAAATACTTTTCATTTTCATTCAGGGTATTGTCCTGATTGATATCTTCAACATCAGGAACCAGTTTGGATGCCGTATTGTACCTTTCACCCGATTTATCGGACTCAATAGAATTTCCTTCCGTACCATTGTATCTCTTATAACGCCTCAAAATAGAAGCTTCTTCCCTGTCGTAATCCGACCCTCGGAAAAAATGATAGACATCCCCCGCCGGCGAATTCCGGGGAGAAAACCGGTCATCTCCCATTCTTTCCCAAACCGAAGGATCCAACCGGGCTTCCAAATCATTCAGAAATTTCGTATAAGACGGGTGGTCAAACTCATCCTTGCTACTCAAACCATTCAATCCGACATCCTGAATTTCCCTCGCTCCGGAAGTATTATCGAAAGCATAATTCAAAGATTGCGTATTAGGCACAACCCCCCAGACCGTGGTATCTACCTTACTCGGGTCCTTAACTAAAGGCAAACCGTTTTCAAAAAATTTCCGCTCGTCTTTCAATACATCTTCCGATATCTCCCCCAGATTAAAATACAGATCTCCTCCTGAAGAATTTCTATCGTAAATAAACGGATCGAGTAACCAAAACTCAATATGTTCGATATTAGAAGCCTCAAAATCGGTCTGACCCGATTCAATACGTCTGGTGATTCCACCCCAACGTTTCTGAGGATTTATCAATGTTCCGTCCGGATTCGTTCCCTGGGCGTCCAGGTTATACGGACCACGTTCTTTCGGATAAAAGGCCAGGTTGAATACAGGAAGCGTTGCTTCTGTCGTATAAGTCTGCCTGCGATTAGGAAACAACTCTGTCTCCTTGACTTCCCTCACATAATGATTCGACAATTGTTCTTTATCATTTTTAATATGATTCGGCGTCATTGTCGAAGCCCTGGTAAAAAGGCCGTCGATATAGTACCATGCAAGCAAAGCCCGATTGTAACCATAAGACACGTCATTGGATCTTTTAGCTTCCTCAAACAAATCGCCGTAAGGCGTACTGGAAAGATTCCAGTTATAGACGGC
Organism: Dysgonamonadaceae bacterium; assembly: GCA_031287395.1. Taxonomy (GTDB): domain Bacteria; phylum Bacteroidota; class Bacteroidia; order Bacteroidales; family Azobacteroidaceae; genus BNXB01. The sequence continues at coordinate 7,437 of JAITTA010000118.1, forward strand.
AAGCCAATCGTAGGTCATCTCGGAATTTTCAAAATCATCAACATACGAATACTTCCCTCCGTATTCACTCTCGTAATGTCCGGGCAACAACTGGGCAAATTCGCCGTTCAAACTGATCAGGGACGGGACTGTAGCTTCCACAAACGGTAATTTATCGACCAGATTAGTGAGCCATTGCGATTGAGTACTATAATTGAAATTAAAACCATAGATGGTATTAGCAATCGCTTCATCGCCCATATTGACCTTCATGGTCAAAGGCATTTCGCTCAGCCTCATCACCGTGGCTCCGATACTGAACTTAGGACTAAAATCATAAGTCATGTTCAATCCCATCATTGTTTTACGTTGCATTCCGAAATTATTGGACATATTTTCGGAAGACACCTGAATATTAGCATTCTGGTAAGTGGGATCAATCACCGTCACGCTACCGGTCGAATAATCCACCGTATAATGAACATTTTCTATCAGTGTTACTCCGTTGGCTGTTACCCTGACCGAACCTGGAGCCAACATCGTTCCTCCCGCACTGATCCCGGAAGTGAAAGAACCTTTGTATTCCCCGACGAAGACAAACTTGTTCTTCTCCGCAGTCTGCCGTGCAACAGTCAGCGTCGAATCGTATAATTCCTGAAAAACATACTTATCTGCAATAACATCATTATTTATTTTCTTCCTCAGATGACTTCCAAAAGGCTCCACTACAGGGAAAATAATCAATCCTTGCTGGGGCATGACCGTATATCCCTCCAGAAAATCGAAATAACCATCCGGGTTCGGATTTCCCGTAGCATCCAAACGGTCGAGATTCATAACACGAAGCAGCAGTTGATTGGCAATATCTCCCTCCGGAATATAATTCAGATAAGTTCCCGTCGTATCATTCTGATACTTGATATTCAATTTAAACCTTTCTTTTTGGATATAATTTGTTCCCAAATAATAAACATTCTTCATCATCAAAGGCCAATAAGGAGCGTCCGGAGACATAGTTGTACCTTTCACCAACTTAAGATAGAGGTTGTTTTTTGTATTACTTGTATTATCCGATGTAAATTCACCAACTTTATAATATTTACCATCAGAGGCATTTTTATACTCAAAAGCAACAGCCAGCACCTCGTCGGGCTGAAGTATCATTCCTGTCAGAGCCACATACCCTAATTCTGCATTGAAAGAATATTCGGTTGTGTTCAGCATACGCGCACTTTCAATTTTTTCGTAATCCTGCCCTCCTTCCATCGGAGTCCCTTGAAAAGCCTGGTTTACTTTACTGACATCCCTGGCATTCGGATAATTATTTACCAGATTCAGGTACAGATCGTTTGTATTATTATCCGGCATATCAGGCCCATTCGGATGGACAAAACCGGTATTACTGATATTTTTTGCATTTTCTCCAAGATCCGAAAAACCGACGATATTACGGGCCTGGTCAAAATCCGCCCGCTTATTGGTAACCCAAACCTCAATTCTGGTAATCATGACCCCTGAAGTTGGCTTTGGTAAAGTCCTCATGGCTTTGTCGTAATTATCCCGGAAATATTTGGAAAGGAAAAAATACCGGTTTTCTTCGTAAGCATCTACTTTAATCTCAAAAGGAGTCGTTTGGTCTTTTCCACGTGATGAGACGGTATTCGATTCCGATTCCTGTTGCGAAAATACCGCTCCGACATTGAATTTTCCAAATTGCAATTCCGTTTTGATTCCAAACAACGCGGCGCCTCCCCGAATCAAGGAATTGGAAGTATTCATACTCACGTTTCCGGCCTCAAGCACTTTAATAATTTCATCTTCTTTTCCTTCATACCCCAATTTGAGTTTCCGGGAATCGAAATCAAAAGTACTTTCCGTATTATAATTCAAATCAAAACCGACCCGGTCGCCGACCGAAGCATTTACCCCTGCCTGAATCTGGGAATCAAAGTCGAATGCAGTCCGGTTTCTCTGAGCCTCAGTCAGAGTTGGATTTCCATTAGAAGTGCGTGTGACCGCCATCTTAATATCGACACTCCCTTGTGCTCCCAGTTTCACTCCTCCCGGACCGAACAATTTCTCTGCAGGGCCCAAATCAAATTTAAAATCAAAACCGGATAAAATATCTTCTTTTGCTCCATCGGTTTCAAATTCCTCCTGATTCTTCTTCCTGAAATAAGAATTCATACTTTTCCGGAAAGTATATTCCCGGTATTCTTCAGGAGTCAATGACAGAGGTGTAGAAATATCCATTCCGCCGACCTGTGCCCTAAAAATATAACGATTACTTACCGGATCATAATAAAAATCATCATCGAAGGCCTGGGGATTCTGCAGATCAATCGGATGTCTACGGGTAATATCGTCATATTCGTCAGGAACAATTTTAGAAACAGGATATTTGATACGGGCCGTATCAATTCTACTTCTAAACTGTCCTAGAGTATCGGGAACCTGAGGGTCCTCAAAAACAGGCACTACTTCAGGTCTCTCCATACTGAATACCGAATGGTTCGCATTCAGGGAGTAGATTCCGCCGAATACGAGTAAAATCAATAACACCGGTATGTATTTGCCCCAATTTTTCATCAAAGCATCTTTAAAGCATTCTTAATGATTTCTTCAACTGTAAACTGAGGATTTTCTTTGTTGATCTTTCCAACCACTTTCTGTGATGCCGCCTGGTTAAATCCTAACATCACAAGAGCCGAAACAGCCTCTCCTGCAGCCTCTCCCACCAACGGCAACGGTTCACCGGAAGGAACGGAATTCCCTGAAAATTTCACTTTATCTTTCAAATCAATGATAATTCTTTCAGCAGTCTTCCCTCCTATTCCTTTCACCGTTTTGAGAGCATTGGCATTTCCGGTCGAAATGATCGACTCCAATTCGTACGCAGACAACGAAGAAAGCACCATACGCGCCGTATTTGCTCCAACGCCGGAAACGGAAATCAACAACAGGAACAAGTTCCGTTCTTTCTTATCTATAAAACCGAACAATTGATGAGCATCTTCACGTATCGCCTCATACACATACAGTTTAACATTTTTTGAAGTTGTGAGGGCGCTGTATGTATTCAGCGAAATACTCACAAAATATCCCAATCCTCCTGCTTCAAGTACTACCGATGCAGGATTCAGTTCTATAATCTCTCCTTTTATATAATCCAACATTTTTATATCAACTTAACTAATCATGTTTAATAACGTAAAAAAGGTAGAAAGCGTATGTTTGTCTTAGAAAATCTTACCTTTGTAAAAATATCCGGATATTATCATGGTTTACTTGGAAGTTTGTTCTAATTCCGTTCATTCCGCTTTAGCTGCCCAAGACGGCGGAGCCTATCGCGTCGAGCTATGTGATAATCTTTTGGAAGGCGGAACAACTCCTTCCCTTGCACAAATCCAAATAGCGCGTCAATTACTGAATATCAAATTAAACGTTATTATCCGACCTCGTGGAGGTGATTTTTTATACGATGATCTGGAATTTGAAATTATGAAATCCGAAATCCGGATGTGTGGAAAATCCGGATGCGACGGAGTAGTGACCGGACTTTTGAATCCCGACGGCACCATCGATACCTCTCGTACCAAAGAATTAACCGGAATCGCCCGGGAATACAATATGAGCGTCACCTTTCACCGGGCTTTCGACCGTTGCAACGACTTATTCAAAGGTTTGGAAGAGGTTATCAGCACCGGATGTGACCGAATCCTAACATCCGGAGGAAAAAATTCGGCGTTGGAAGGCGCCGGCAATATCCGGAAACTGATAGAACAGGCCGGAGAGAGGATCATCATTATGCCCGGAGCCGGAATAACAGAACATAATATTGCGGAATTGGTAAAACAAACAGGACTCAAAGAATTCCACGGATCTTTCCGCAGCGCATTCCCGGGAAAAATGCAGTATTTTAATCAAGATCTGAATGACTGGAAAGAAGATAAGCAGTTGTTATTCTCGGACAAAGAAAAAATCCGGGAAGCTTTAAAACAAGCAAGGAAAACATTTTAAGTTTTCCTTTTGTGCCCAGAACAGGACTCGAACCTGCACGTCCTTGCGAACACTAGTCCCTGAAACTAGCGCGTCTACCAATTCCGCCATCTGGGCAAACTTATATATGTAAAACGACTCTCTATTTACTCATTTAAGAGCCCTCTGCCAACTTTTCATTTCATTCTTACAGATTCGATTTATTTCTGTAACTTTGAAACAAGTAAAAATTGACAAAAAAATGAAAGTAAGTTTCAAAACAGGTGTCCTCCGACATCGACAGCGCAAAGATAAAACATTTCCGTTAAATATCCGCATAGAATGGCAATCAAAATACAGTTTTTTACAAACAAACCTTTCTGTAAGCCCTGAGGACTCATTGGCATAAAATGAAACAAGCAGAAGCATTTTTCAACAAGTAATATTCAACTGTTGCAATACTTCCCGTATTTTTTCGTACGTAGTAATTCTGGTAGGAATAAGCGGTAAACGTAACTTATTTTCAATGTACCCCATCATGTTAAGCATACTTTTCACACCAGCCGGATTTCCATCGACAAACAACAATTCAAACAACTCGGTAAACCGATGGTGTATGGTCAAAGCATTTCCATAATCACCGGCCAGAGCTAACCGCACCATACGGCTGAATTCTTTCGGGAAAGCATTGCCTATCACGGAAATTACACCGACAGCGCCTAGAGTGATCAAAGGGAATGTTATTCCGTCATCACCGGAAATCACATCAAAATTTTTAGGCTTGTTCTTAATAATATCATCCATTTGAGTGATATTACCGGAGGCTTCCTTTACTCCGGCTACATTCCCAAAATCCCGGGCAAGGCGCAAAGTTGTCTCGGCAGTCATATTGACACCGGTACGTCCCGGAACATTATACAGGATAACCGGTAAACGTGTAGCTTCTGCAATGGCTTTATAATGTTGATAGATCCCCTCTTGTGATGGTTTATTGTAATATGGCACTACCGAAAGGACAGCATCGATACCCGTAAAATCATCATTTTTCAATTTTTCAACAACGGCACGCGTATTATTTCCTCCGGCTCCAAGCACAACCGGGATTTGCCCTCTAACCTTACTGACTACCAATTCTATAATTTTCGACTGTTCTTCCGGAGTTAAAGTCGGAGTTTCAGCTGTTGTTCCCAGGACAACAAGGTAATCCGTACCGTTTTGAAGTTGAAAATCAACTAATCGCGACAAGGCTGTGTAATCCACACTTTCATCTTCTTTAAACGGGGTTATCAACGCGACCCCCATTCCTTTCAGGTTTATTTGTGCCATCTGTACAATAAAAATGATAGGCAAAAGTAGTACAATTTATCCTTATGTCAAATTATTTTTAAACAAATAAAAAAAGCGCTATTCCAATAAGCCGGAGATGTTTGGAATAGCGCCATCCTTATTTTTGATGTTTTTTATCTTTTTTCCGGAGCAATCAATTTATATACGATACCAGCTACAATAGCGCCGGCCACCGGAGCTACGATAAACAGCCAGAGTTGTGGTAATGCCAAAGCATTTTCCGAAAAGATAGCCTGACTGATGGAACGGGCCGGGTTGACGGAAGTATTGGTCACCGGAATACTGATCAAATGGATCAATGCTAATGTCAAACCGATAGCCAGTCCTGCAAATCCTTTCGGCGCATGGGAGTCTGTCGAACCTAAAATAACTATCAGGAAAATGAAAGTCAGTATAAATTCGATCAAAAAAGCTCCTGCCGTATTAACCTGAAGATAATTTGCAGCACCTTCGAAAAATTCACCATATCCGTTTGCAGCAAAAGTTCCCAGGGACAAATTACCGGACTTCAGGATAAATGCCAATACCCCTGCGGCAATTACACCACCAATGATCTGGGCAACAATATATAAAATCAAATCTTTTGCAGTCATACGACCCGCAACGAATACTCCTACCGAGACAGCAGGATTAAGGTGAGCTCCTGAAATATGACCGATACCATAAGCCATGGCAACAACAGTTAAACCAAAAGCAATCGCAACACCAAGGAATCCGACTGCATGACCGGCTAAAACGGCGGTTCCACAACCGCCTAAAACTAATAGGAACGTGCCTATTAATTCGGCTGTAAATTTTTGTCCTGTTTTCATATACATTCCATTTATTATAAATTAGACTTATTATTTTATATTCTAATAAACATCTCAGGAGACTTTTTTGTTATATCAATTTGTTCAAAATTTATGCCACAAAATGAAAAACGGATGAGAAAATTAAGTTCGTATTTGAGTTGTAAGGTTAGGGTATTGGTTCAAGCAGAATGTATAGTTGTCAAATAGTGCAGCACCTGACGACTGAGTTCAACACAGCCCGACC
>JAITTA010000138.1 GCA_031287395.1 Dysgonamonadaceae bacterium
GATTTTTATACATTTAAAATTTTGGGTGCAAAGGTAATATTTTAATTGAGAATTGAGAGTAGAGAATGGAGAATTAATTCTCTATTTTTCAATATTCTTTCCGGTTAATTATTTCCGAATAAATGACCGCCTTTTTCAATTCGTCAGTATCCGTTGTATCAAACATAAAACCGGGGGATTCCGGAACTTCGGATTCCAAAGCCCGGGATTCCGGAACAGTGGTCAATACTCTTTCTACTTCAGGATTAAAAACTTCCTGTACAGGTCGTATTTTAGTTTTCTTCTCTTCCTTTTCCATCTCTGAAGACATCGACTTCATTTTGGGTAGATTCACCGAAGGAATTTCTTTCGATTTTTCTACAGGAATTCCTTTGGGTAACATGGTCTTTTGCATATCCTGCTTTGCCTTCTTCTTATTTGAAGATTGAGCAATAGAAATGACTATAGAACCTACTATAATTAATAATGGAATAAAATCTGACAACTTATCCATAAAATATGATTATTTTTGCAGTTCAAATTTAGTGCAAATAAATGAATAAATCAACAATATACGATTTAAAAATATTAGGGATGACTTCACAGCCACCCCTAACCCATTTAACCAAAACCTTAACTATGAAAAAATTTTACGTTTTTCAACAGCAAAGGTAGGTATATTTTTTATCCTGGCAAATTTTTATGTTGAAAAAGCAATTAAAAATAGTTAATTAACGTTAAATATAAATTTCAAAAATGATGATAAACAAAAAACAGGAAACAGACTTTAAATCTGTGACCTCTGAAAAAAACGCAAAAAAATTCTTCATCGAGACTTATGGCTGCCAAATGAATGTAGCCGACAGCGAAGTCGTGGCATCCATTATGCAAATGGATGGATTTGAGGCTACCGAAAATATCCATGAGGCCGGCGTTATATTGGTAAACACCTGTTCTATAAGGGATAATGCTGAACAGAAAGTACTATCCAGACTGCAATATTTTCAGGCGTTGAGAAAGAAGCAAAAAGATCTGATTGTCGGCGTACTCGGTTGTATGGCCGAAAGGGTAAAAGAAGAATTGATCGAACAACACCATGCGGATGTAGTTGCAGGACCGGACTCTTATATGGATCTTCCCAATCTGATTGGGGCCGTTGAAAGGGGTGAAAAAGCAATCAATGTGGAATTATCCTCTACCGAAACTTACAAAGATGTTATTCCCCTGAAAATATCCGGCTATAAACTTTCCGGATTCATTTCCATCATGCGGGGATGTAATAATTTTTGTACATATTGTATCGTTCCTTATACAAGAGGAAGAGAACGAAGCCGGGAAACACAAAGCATACTCAACGAACTGCTTGCCCTTCAGGCTGAAGGCTACAAAGAAATAACCCTGTTGGGTCAGAATGTCAACTCTTACCTGTACGACGACGGAAAAGAAAAAACGGACTTTTCCTCCCTGTTGGAGAAAGTAGCTCTTGCCGCACCAGATATGAGGATCCGTTTTACAACCTCCCACCCAAAGGACATGAGCGACAAAACGCTGGACGTTATCGCCCGATACGATAACATTTGTAATCACATTCATCTTCCGGCACAATCAGGAAGTTCCGGAATACTGAAAGCCATGAACCGGAAATACACCAGGGAATGGTATCTGGATAGGATTGCTGCCATTAAACGTATTTTACCGGACGCATCCATCACGACAGATCTTTTCTCCGGATTTCATTCCGAAACGGAAAAAGATCATCAGGATACACTTTCTCTGATGAGAGAAGTCGGATTCGATGCCGCATTCATGTTCAAATATTCCGAACGTCCGGGCACTTATGCATCCAAACACCTGGAAGACAACGTACCCGAAGATATCAAGACACGCAGACTGGAAGAAATCATCGCTTTACAACTCGAACTCTCCCTGGAAAGCAACAAAAGAGACATAGGAAAAATATTCGAAGTACTGGTCGAAGGATTTTCCAAACGTTCCCGCGAACAATTATTCGGGAGAACCAAACAAAATAAAGTAGTCATTTTTGACAAACAAACCTACCGGGTAGGCGATCGGGTTCAGGTTGAAATTACAGATGCTTCTGCAGCAACACTCTTTGGAAAAACCGTTGGCTTTATCAGCAGCCTCAACGAGATATCATACGTAAAATAACTCCAAGCCCAATCCAGAAAAATAAATATCTTATTTTTAATTCCCATGATCGTGTATAAATGTACTATCAGCCAAAGCCACCAAGCAGGAGCCCCACTAAAGTGGAAATGAGCAATATCGGCAACCGCCGCATTCCGGCCAATGGTAGCCATAGAACCTTTATCTATATATTTGAATGGATTCGGTTTCCGTCCGAGCTCTTTCAATTCAAGGTTCTTAGCCAGGTTGAGAGCCATCTGTAATGCTCCCTGGGCCACTTGCGGATGCCCTTTGGGATATGCTTCCGTTTCCATATATGCAATATCCCCTATCGCAAAAACGTTGTCAAAGCTATTCACTTCGCAATAACGATTGACGATCAAACGATCGGACCGGGTATATAGATCCGGGGAAAGTCCGGGTATTTTATTCCCGACAATACCGGCCACCCACAATACATTATCCGAGACTAACTGCAAACCGTCGCTGGTAGAAACAACCCCATCTTCATAAGAAGTTACAAAAACATTCCGATAAATTTTCACTCCTCTATCCTCCAATGTTTCAGTAGCTTTTACAGACGCCTCTTCCGACATAGCCAGAAGGAGTCTGGGAGAAGCATCGACCAAATGAATCTGCATTTTAGAAAAGTCTATTTCGGGATAATCTTTAGGCAGAACATGGTTACGCATATCCGCTAAAGCTCCTGCCAATTCCACACCGGTCGCTCCCCCCCCTACAATAACAAATGTCAAACGTCTTTTCAACAACTCTTCATTATCCGTTGAAGCGGCATCTTCAAAACTTTGCAGAATCCGGTTACGGGCATATAAAGCTTCCGATACCGATTTCAACGTAATTGTAGTATTTTTAAGAGACTGGTTTCCAAAAAAATTAGTATCGCAGCCTGTTGCGATTACCAGATAATCATAATCCACACTTCCTTCATTGGTTTCTACCGATTGACTTTCGGGAGAAATTCCGATCACTTTACACATTCGGAAATGAACATGATGTTTTCTCTGG
>JAITTA010000232.1 GCA_031287395.1 Dysgonamonadaceae bacterium
CAGGGGTATGCCGAATATGTAAGAGGGATGGGAGGAGTTGAGAAATTTGAAGTGAGCGAACAGGACTCTCTGACCTATTTGTCGGCGGAAAAATTGTTTTTGAAAGGAGATGAAAAACAAGCTCAGGCGGCTTTGAGTGGATATCTGCAACAATTCCCGGAAGGTTCTTTTTCCGTTAACGCACACAATTATTTGGGTACAATCTATTATAACCAGGGTGATTTTGCCCGGTCGAAATCAGAGTATGAACAGGTGATATCGGTCGGAAATACGGAATTTCTTGAGAATGCGCTGTTACGTGTGGCTGAAATCCGGTACAAGGGGAAAGAATACAAGGAGGCATTGATGACTTATCAACGGTTGAAACAAATTTCCGGAGGAAAAACAAATGAGACGGCTGCTTTGCTGGGAATCATGCGTTCGGGTTATCATCTGAATGATTATGCCGGAATATTGAATGCGGTCAATGTGCTGTTGAAAAGGTCTGACCTTGATCCGGAAGTGGTGGTTGAAAGTAAATATTATAAGGCTAAGGCTTATCTGGGATTGAAAGAAACTCAAAAAGCATTGCCCGAACTGACTGATTTGGCAAAGGATACACGTACCGCCTATGGGGCAGAAGCTAAATACCTCCTGGCACAGGCTTATTATGATACTAAAAATACGGATAAAGCAGAAAAGGAAATACTGGATTATATCCGGGGAGGGACTCCCCATGCCTATTGGTTGGCCCGTAGTTTTATCTTGTTGTCGGATGTCTATGTTTCAAAGGGTGACAATTTTCAGGCCAAACAATATCTGGAAAGTTTGCAACACAATTATAAAAATACCGATGACGATATTCATAAGATGATTGAAGAACGTTTTGCCCGTATATCGGCTAACTGATTGTAATAAAAATAAAATGATGTATATATGAAACTTCAAAATTTTATTATACCGGCAATTGTTTGTTTTACAACACCGGCTTTTGCCCAAAATGTCAAGCCGGATTCTGTGGCATTGAAGAGGGAATTGACTCTGGAAAAGGAATATACCCCGACAATCAGGGATGCGTCCAAGATTGGAACAGTGCCGGAATTAAAAGAACCGGAAACTCCGAAGACTCCAGTGGAATTTGCAAAGTTTTCCGTTCCTTATGAAATTAAACCTCAATTGACGACTCTTCCGGCCGGTTCGTTCTTTACCGATTTGCCCTATTCGAAAAAAAGAGGTTATCTGAAAGCCGGAATCGGTTCATTTGTTGATTTTGACGGTGATTTGGGGTATCAGATATTGAATACGGAAAAAGACCGGTTCAGTATTTTCGGTTCGAGCCGTGTCTCCAATGGAAATGTAACTTACATCCAAAAAGATGAAAAATTCCCACAAGCCGAAAAACAAAAAATGAAAATCAGTGATCACCTGGGCGGATTGGATTATATCCATGACTTTGGAGGGATGAATTTGGATGTGAATGTGAAGTATACTTATTCCTCGTTTAACTATTACGGATATACGATGCCGGAATATTCTGTTTATTCGGTTGTCCCGGAATATACCATAGATAAAGATATCAATCAGGTAAATAATATTTTTGAGATAGGAGCCGGGTTTACCAATAACCGGACCGATGAATTGAATTATTCTTTTCATCTGTCGAATACTTCTTTCCAACGGAAATACCTGTATCTTGAAAGTTTAGACGGAATAAAAGAGAACCGTTTCTCCATCGACTGGGATATTCATAAAGGTTTTAATACCGGTATGGAAGTTGGAATCGGAGGGTATTGGAAAAATTATAAGAACACTTTCCCCGAAAATGCAATCACCTGGGGCGCTTTCGATTATAATAATATATTGCTGAATCCGTACTGGGGAATAGAAGGGGATAACTGGGATTTGAGAATAGGAATGAAATTAAATCTGGTTCTTATGCCGGGAGATGACGAACATAACATTTCTCCGGATATCAGGCTTCGTTTCCGTCCTTCGGAAAAAATGAATCTTTATTTAGTTGCCGGGGGAGGCGTTCGGGATAACGGGCTTCATTCGATGTTTTACGAAAATCGCTATGTGTCGCCTGAAATCAGAATCAGTGACTCCCGGGTTCCGTTTGATGGAAAAATAGGCATTCAGGGTTCTCCTTCAGGAGATTTGTGGTTCGATTTGTTTGCCGGATATCAAATCATTAAAAACGAGCATTTTTTTAATACCACATTTCCTTATGATGTCGACCGGTTTGCTCCGGGCACTGTTATTCTGGGAGGAATGATTTATCCTGTTTATGCAGATGCTAAGGTGCTCGGATTGGGGGGATCCCTGAAATATAATTATCAGGATGTGTTTGATTTAGGACTTAAAATGACCTATTATAATTGGGATGTTTCGACTAAAACGGATCATGTGGATCCTGTCCACACTGATCTCCGGTTTTCCGATAATCCCTGGAACAGGCCAAATTTTGAAACAGAACTGACGGCCGGATATAAATTTCCTCAGTTACCGTTACGTCTGGATGCCGTCTATCGTTTGGAGACCGGCAGAAGAACGCTGTTGATCTCCGGATCCGAAAGTATGAAGAATATTAATAATCTGGGAGTTTCAGGAACTTATACCATCAATGATACTTTTTCAGTTTTTGCAAAAATAAATAATCTGTTGTTTCAAAAATACGATTTGTTTTACGGTTATCCTGCGCAGAATTTTAGTATTATGGCTGGTATAAATATCCTGTTCTGAAGTTTTTTAACAATTAACTGTCTTGTTCTGAAGTTTTTTTAATAACTTTGCACTCGAAAAAAGTTAGAATTAATATAATTTATGCAAAAGAATCTGGTAATAGTAGAGTCTCCGGCAAAGGCCAAAACCATTGAAAAATTTTTAGGTGAGAATTATAAAGTATTATCCAGTTACGGTCATATCCGGGATTTGAAAGATAAAGGTCTTGGAATTGATCTCAAGAATAATTATCGTCCGGAATACGTTATTTCAGCCGACAAAGAAGACGTCGTCAAGTCATTGAAAAAAGAAGTCAAAACGGCTTCGATGATTTGGTTGGCTTCTGATGAGGATCGGGAGGGAGAGGCTATTGCCTGGCATTTATTTGAAGCTTTGGGTCTGGAAAAAGCCGGTACCCGAAGAATTGTATTCCATGAAATAACCAAAAATGCCATTCTGAATGCCATTGAAAATCCTCGTGATATAGATTACAACCTGGTGGATGCGCAACAGGCCCGCCGTGTTCTCGACCGGATTGTCGGTTTTGAGCTATCGCCCGTCCTTTGGAAAAAGATTCGTCCTGCCCTTTCGGCCGGACGTGTCCAGTCGGTTGCTGTTCGTCTGATTGTCGAACGGGAACGGGAAATCAATCATTTTAATGCCGAAGTTTCCTATCGTGTCATCGCCCTGTTTGAGCTATCCGATGGGACTACCCTGAAGGCTGAACTTGCAAGGCGTTTGAAAACGGAAAAAGAAGCGAATGATTTTCTCGAGTCGCTTAAAAATGCCGATTTTTCAATTGAAGATATTGTTACCAAGCCGGCAAAAAAATCTCCGGCTCCTCCATTTACAACATCAACACTTCAACAGGAAGCTTC
>JAITTA010000318.1 GCA_031287395.1 Dysgonamonadaceae bacterium
ATGTCGTCGGTGCGTTTTATTTGCGGAACGCAGGATATTCATAAACAATTGGAAGAAACGATTGCCGGTTTTTTCGGAACGGAAGATACCATTTTGTATGCCGCTTGTTTCGATGCCAATGGTGGTGTCTTTGAGCCGCTTCTGACAGAGGAGGATGCGATTATTTCGGATGCATTGAATCATGCTTCCATTATCGATGGAGTCCGGTTGTGTAAGGCGGTCAGGTATCGTTATGCCAATGCGGATACGGAAGATCTGGAAAAACAATTGCAATTGGCCCAGGCACAGCGTTTCCGGTTGATTGTTACGGATGGGGTTTTTTCTATGGATGGAAATGTCGCTCCTTTGGATAAAATTGTAGCATTGGCTGAAAAATACGATGCGATGGTCATGGTCGATGAATCACATTCTGCAGGGGTCGTCGGGCAAACGGGCCGGGGAACGACAGAGTTGTATCACCTGAAAGGTGAAGTTGAAATCCTTACCGGAACTTTGGGAAAAGCTTTTGGTGGTGCTATTGGCGGATTTACAACCGGTAAGAAAGAAATTATCGAACTGTTGCGTCAACGTTCCCGTCCTTATTTGTTTTCCAATTCTATTCCTCCTGCTGTTGCCGCAGCCGGAATCAAGGCTTTTCAACTGTTGGATGAAACAAATGACCGTCAGAATAAATTACATGAGAATACCGATTATTTTACTGCAAAAATGAAGTCTGCAGGATTCGATATCAAGCCTACGCAATCGGCTATTTGTGCTGTGATGCTCTATGATGCAAAGCTATCGCAAGACATGGCTACCGCTTTGCTCGAAGAGGGAATTTATGTTACCGGGTTCTATTATCCGGTAGTCCCTAAAGGACAGGCCCGCATACGTGTACAACTTTCCGCTGCCCATCAAAAAGAACACCTTGACAAATGTATTACCGCATTTATCAAGATTGGGAAAGAACTAAAAGTAATAAAATAATACGATTTCCACCGAATGATCCCTATATTATAAGGGCTTAATGTTTAAGTCTTTCGGGGGTGGATAGTAAAATAACGAAATAAAATAATGAAAAAAATCTTGATTGTGGGCAGTACCGGGCAGATTGGTTCGGAGTTAAGTGTTAGGCTACGTTCTATTTATGGTAGTGATAATGTTGTTTGTGGCTATTATCTTCCTCCTTTCCCCAATGGTTTTTTTGAAGCCGGGCCGGCAGAAGAAGTCAATGCCTTGAATATCGAACAGATTGCTCAGGTTGTAAAGAAATATAAAATAGATACGATTTATAATCTGGCCGCTATATTGTCGGCTACTGCCGAAAAGAATCCGAAATTGGGTTGGGATGTCGGTGTCGGAAGCCTGATGAATTGCCTGGATGTTGCCAAGGAATGTAAATGTGCTGTTTTTACTCCCAGTTCGATTGGTGCATTCGGACCTTCGACTCCTAAGGATAAAACTCCGCAGGATACCGTGCAGCGTCCGAATACAGTCTATGGAATTACCAAAGTATTGGGAGAACTTGTCAGTGTTTATTACGCAGAACGTTATGGTGTCGATACCCGTTCGGTACGGTATCCGGGAATTATTTCGAATATGACTTTGCCTGGAGGAGGAACAACCGATTATGCGGTGGAAATTTTCTACAAAGCGGTGAAAGGTGAAAAATTTACTTGTCCTCTTAAACCGGGGACATTCATGGATATGATGTATATGCCTGATGCCCTTGATGCTGCTATCAATATTATGGAAGCAGATTCGTCCGGATTAATCCATCGTAATTCGTTTAATGTCACGGCAATGAGTTTTGATCCCGAAATGTTGGCGGCCGCTATCCGGAAATACATTCCCGGATTGGAAGTGGAATACGAAATCGATCCGTTGAAACAAGCTATTGCAGATTCCTGGCCGAATTCTCTTGATGATTCCTGTGCGCGGGAAGAGTGGGGGTGGGCTCCCGAATATGATTTGGATAAGATGACGCAGGATATGATCCGTGCGTTGAAACAAAAGTTGTGATTACGTTATATTCTGTTTTATTGTTTCGCAAACAACTAAATATAACAACGTATAACTAAGTATAACAACGTATAACTAAGTATATGAGTGATGTAATCCGTTTATTGCCAGATTCCATAGCCAATCAGATTGCTGCCGGTGAAGTGATCCAGCGGCCGGCATCCGTTGTGAAGGAGTTAGTCGAAAATAGCGTGGATGCAGGTGCCGATTTGATTCAGATCAATGTGAAAGATTCCGGACGTACTTTGATCCAAGTGATAGACAATGGAAAAGGGATGTCGGAAACAGATGCCAGAATGGCTTTTGAACGACATGCTACATCGAAAATCAGTAATGCTGATGATCTCTTTGCTCTCCGGACAATGGGTTTCAGAGGAGAAGCCCTGGCATCTATTGTTGCCGTGGCTCAGGTCGAATTGAAAACTCGTCGGAAAATGGACGAAGTGGGCACCCTGTTGCAGATATCTGCTTCTCAGTTTGAGAAACAAGAAGCTGTTGTAACAGGTATCGGTAGTATTTTTTCGGTTAAGAACCTGTTTTTTAATATCCCGGCTCGAAGAAAATTCCTAAAATCCAATGAAACGGAATTCAAAAATATCCTGTTGGAATTTGAACGTATTGCTCTTGCTAATCCTCAGGTATCGTTTTGCCTGACCCATAATGATACTGAAATTTATAACCTGCCGGTATCGGTTTTACGCCAGCGGGTTATTAATGTTTTTGGAAAGAATCTGAACCAACAGCTTCTTCCTCTTCATGTGGACACATCCTTGGTTAACCTGTCCGGTTTTATCGGAACTCCTACTTCGAGTAAAAAAAGAGGTGCCGAGCAATTTTTCTTTGTCAATGGACGGTATATGAAGCACCCTTATTTTCATAAAGCGGTCATGGTGGCTTTTGAACCGTTTATTCCTACAGGAGAGTCTCCCAATTATTTTATATATATGAATGTCGATCCGGCGGGTATTGATGTAAATATTCACCCGACCAAAACGGAAATTAAATTTGAGAACGAACAGGCTATCTGGCAAATTATCGTTGCCGCAGTCAAAGAGGCAATCGGTAAATCCAGTGCAACTCCCGGACTCACGTTCGATACGG
>JAITTA010000094.1 GCA_031287395.1 Dysgonamonadaceae bacterium
AACCGTAACATCACCGAACTGAATGGAAATTCAGCCGACAAAATATTACGCATGGACGTCTGGTTATGGAACGAAGCAAAATGTACCAGATCGTCATCGTCACCCAGGCTGATTTCATAATAAGACTGACCGTAGTGCGGAGAAAACATCATTCCGGCAAAAGGGACATTCACCTGATATCGTAATCTGACCGGTTGCGATTTAATTTCAAACTGATAAGCCGCTATTCCGGAAAGATTCAGATTCAGATGGGCTTTTCCGGTTGCAGGGTTGTTGCCGTTACGCGAATTATAAATAAAACCAAGCATCCCGGCCGCCTGCATCCCGGCAAATAATTGTAATTTCGGAACAACCGGATTGAACCGGTAATGTAATCCGTAGGTATATTCAATAAAACCCGAATAATCGGATGCAGTTTCCGGTTCATTTATAGAATAACCAAAATCAAGATTGAACTGGTGTTGTGCCGCAATGTGCCCATTCATCATACCCGTCATCTTGATTTGTTCATGGAACAGATCATAAGCCGAACCTTTATACCTCAGAGGAGAAAGATAGCTATCATAAACAGATGTACCGCCAATCCCCAACGTGGTAGATTGATAAACCAGATTAACAGGCTTCTCTCCATCCTCCTGTTCCTGTGAAAAACAGGGGAAGACCAAAAAAAATAATCCGAGGCACATCACTATATTTCTCATGAGATCTCCATGTTATCTTTTTCTAAAATAATTTCATCTGGCCTGTTATTTCATCCAGGATATCGGAAGTGCTCTTGTCATCTTCCGGCTCGATATCCACTTCCTGAGTTACCTGCTGCGACTCTTCCGGCTTCGGGAAACGGATTGGTTCCAGTTCATGAATGGTCTCTATTGCATACGTTGTAATACGTTTTCCTTTGGCTTTGAAACTTTTCACTCCGATAAATTCCTCTACATCGAGAATCAAAGCCTCACGGAAATGATCATGACCTCCAAAAATCACTTCTATTCTGGGATACACCGTATCCATGAGCAAAATCAATCTGGAATCCGGATTGTCTCCCAGAAAATTCTGTTTTTTAGAACTACTTTCAAACGTAAATCGCTTTAAATATGGATTTCCCTGTTGTTCGGCATCGAATAATGTGGCCGACCAAACCTTATCCTGATCATATTTTTCTATCACCAGGATGTTATCGTCGTAATGATTACCCGAATCAAAATTGGTAGTATAGAAATCTCCGTTTTTGTGAACTACCAGGACCAGATCGTCAGCGAAAAATTCCCCTAAGTACTCACCACGCCCATCGTAATTGATCCTCAGAACATCCCGGTCGAACCATACCCGGCGACCTCCAAGTGTAGAACCTCCTTTTTGTTTTAACGAAATTTTGTGTACTTCCGCTTTCGTCAGGATGTTCCCCATCGACTGGCGTCCTTTTATTGCTATTTCGCTGAAATCCTTATCAAAAACTAACAATTTCTGACGAGGTTTGGGTTTCAGAATCACTTTAATCGTTTCTGCTTCCCCATTCGGATTTGCAGAAAAATAAACGATACGGCTACCGGGAGTCCCCTGCGTCAAATCGTATTCTTTATCCCGTGTAACCCCAGTCACAGCAAATCGTTTGATATAGTACGGACTCAGCTTACCATCGCGATATACCACATTGTAGATGGTGCGGTTATCATTGCGTTTGAAAACATTGAGGTACAATACATTTTTGCCAACAAACATTTTTTCACTGATTTTCACCACCTTGTATTTCCCATCCTTGAAGAAAATAACGATATCGTCGATATCCGAGCAATTGCAAATATATTCATCTTTTTTCAATCCGTAACCAATAAAACCTTCTTCGCGATTGATGTACAATTTTTCATTTGCCTCCACGACCTTCGTCGCTTCGATCGTATCAAAATTCCTCAACTCGGTTTTCCTTGGATGATCTTTACCGTATTTTTCCTTGAGATCAGCAAACCACCTTATTGTATATTCTACAATATGTTCGAGATCGTATTTAATTTTTTCAATTTGTTCTTTACAGTTGGCAATCAAATCATCGGCTTTATCTTTGTTGAATTTCAAGATACGTCCCATCTTAATTTCCAGCAAACGGACAATATCTTCCCGGTTAATTTCCCTGATAAAATCGGGTTTAAACGGTTCCAGACGCTTATCAATGTGAGTCACTGCATCATCGATGGTTTTAGCATTTTCAAATTCCTTATCCTTATAAATCCGTTCCTCGATGAATATTTTTTCCAAAGAAGCAAAAAGAAGGTTTTCTTCCAATTCTTCTTTCCTGATTTCAAGTTCCAGTTTCAATAAGCTCAGAGTATTATCCGTACAATGTTTCAATACATCCGAAATATTCATAAAATGAGGCTTATCATCCTCTATAACACAACAGTTGGGAGATATGCTGACTTCACAATCCGTAAAGGCATACAAGGCATCGATCGTCTTATCGGATGATACTCCGGGGGCCAGGTGAATCAGGATTTCCACATTTTTGGCCGTCATATCATCGACTTTCCGTATTTTGATCTTTCCACGGTCGTTGGCTTTCAAAATCGACTCGGTCAATGTTGCCGTCGTCTTTCCAAATGGAATTTCCGTAACAGCCAGTGTCTTATTATCGATTTTATTGATTTTCGCCCGGACTTTCACCGAACCGCCACGTTCTCCATCGTTGTATTTCCCTACATCGATGTAACCTCCCGTCTGGAAATCGGGATAAAGTTTAAAATCTTCCTCATTCAGGTAAGCAATCGAAGCATCCAGCAACTCATTAAAATTATGAGGAAGGACTTTTGAGGAAAGACCTACCGCAATGCCTTCGACTCCTTGTGCCAATAACAAAGGGAACTTTACCGGCAAAGTAACCGGTTCTTTATTCCTTCCATCGTACGAGAGTTTCCATTCCGTTGTCTTCGGATTGAAAACAACATCCAATGCAAACCTGGAAAGACGGGCTTCAATGTAACGGGAAGCT
>JAITTA010000299.1 GCA_031287395.1 Dysgonamonadaceae bacterium
TATCAAAACGGAAGTTTCAAAAGTGTAAGCAGTAATGACGTATTAGGGAAATGGGCAATCTTTTTCTTTTATCCTGCCGATTTCACGTTTGTTTGTCCGACAGAACTGGTCGATATGGCTGAAAAATACGCTCAGTTCCGGGAAGCAGGAGTAGAAATTTACTCCGTAAGTACTGATTCCCATTTTGTTCATAAAGCCTGGCACGATGCTTCCGAAAGCATCCGTAAAATCAAGTATCCGATGTTGGCAGATCCGACAGGAGCTTTAAGCCGTGCTTTCGGAGTGATGATCGAAGAAGACGGTATGGCTTATCGGGGAACATTTTTAGTAAATCCCGAAGGAAAAATCAAAATTGCCGAAATTCACGACAACGGAATCGGACGTAATGCCGACGAATTACTCCGCAAAGTAGAAGCGGCCCAATTTGTGGCCTCTCATCCCGGTGAAGTTTGCCCCGCCAAATGGAAAAAAGGCGAAGAAACACTGAAACCGAGTATTGATTTAGTTGGGAAAATCTAAAAATAATCGGGAACTGAGAATTGAGAATTGAAAGTTAGGAACCGACTTCTTACATAAGGTTAACTCTCGATTCTCAACTCTCAATTCTCAATTTATATATAGTATGTTAGATCAATCATCTAAGGATCAGTTAAAGGGAATTTTTGCTTCACTTGAAGCAGATTACATTTTAGACATTACCGTCTCCCCCAATCATGAAAGTCTGGACGAGATGCTGGAATTGTTAAACGATCTGGCTTCCTGCTCGGACAAAATTTCCTGTAGGGTGAAAGAAGGCAACGGACTGGAATTCTCTATATTGAAAAACGAACACGATACCGGAATAAAATTCCGTGGAATTCCTAATGGGCATGAATTCACTTCTCTACTATTGGCCATCCTCAATAATGACGGCAAAGGAAAAAATATTCCGGATGATAATATCTGCAACCGGGTGAAAGCCTTAAAAGGTCCGATCAATCTCACAACTTATGTCTCCCTGACCTGTACTAATTGTCCGGATGTTGTTCAGACCCTTAACCTGATGGCGATCCTCAATGAAAACATCCGTCATGAAATGGTTGACGGAGCTATCAATCAGGACGAAGTTGAAAATTTAAAAATCCAGGGTGTTCCGGCTGTCTTTGCCGATGGAAAAATGATCCATAGCGGGAAAGCTGAATTGGGAGAATTACTGGAAAAATTGGAAGAACAGTACGACACAAACCCTCAAAGAACAGAAATAGCTGTCCGAAACTATGATGTTGTCGTGATCGGAGGTGGACCCGCAGGAACTTCGGCAGCCGTTTACTCTGCCCGGAAAGGCTTAAAAGTGGCTGTATTAGCTGAAAGAGCCGGCGGACAAGTCAAAGAAACCGTAGGAATCGAAAATATGATTTCAATTCCGAAAACAACCGGAGAACAACTGGCTTCCAATCTGAAACTCCACATGCAGGATTATAACATCGATCTGTTTGAACACCGCCGGGTAGAAAAAATTGAAATCAAGGAAAAAAACAAAATCATTTTTGTAAACGGAAATGAAAAATATATTTCCCCACAAGTTATCATTGCTACCGGAGCCAGTTGGCGCAAATTAAATGTTCCGGGAGAATCCGACTACATAGGAAAAGGAGTCGCTTTCTGTCCTCATTGCGACGGCCCGTTTTACAAAGAGAAACATGTGGCTGTCATAGGCGGAGGAAACTCCGGAATCGAAGCTGCAATCGATCTTGCCGGGATTTGCTATAAAGTGACTGTTTTTGAATTTTTAGACGACCTGAAAGCAGACCGGGTACTTCAGGAAAAAGTAAAAACCTTACCGAACGTCGAGATTCATAAATCTTCCCAAACATTAGAAATAATAGGCAACAATGAAAAAGTAAACGGAATACGCGTCAAAAACCGGAATACGGAGGAGGAACGCATCGTTGATCTGGATGGCGTATTTGTCCAAATCGGATTGGTTGCAAACAGTGCTATATTCAAAGAAACCGTCAATACGAACCGATTCGGAGAAATCGAAATCGACCACCATTGCCGGACAAACCAATCCGGAATATATGCGGCAGGAGACGTTACCACCGTTCCCTACAAACAAATTGTAATCGCCATGGGAGAAGGTGCAAAAGCAGCATTGGCAGCATTTGAAGACCGAACAAGAGGAAATATATAAATTAAGGATTGAAAATTGAGAATAAAAATGATTTATTTTCAATTTTCAATCCTTAATTTTTGTTACCTTTGTTGAATGGATACAATCAAAACGCTGCGAATCATTTTCAAGGAAGCGGCAAACGACCGCTTTCGGGCCGAAACCATCGACGGAAAAACTTTAACTGTTATTTGTAACAAAGATCAACAGGAGGAATTATCCTCTTTACGCATTTATCTTCAGCCTGGAACCATTTTTAACCTATTGAACGCAAAAGAAATCGAGCCCGGTATTTTTGAAACCGGGTTATTCATCCTCGAACCGGACTATTTAATAGATATCAGTTCCCTGGCCGAGTGTTTTCGCCCTTACGGGCACCATCCGCTTAACTACATCCTGGCCAGAGTCCATCCGGTTGAGAACACACAACATATCCTGTTGGGAAATACGGCCAACTTTTTTATCGACGAACTGGTCAACGAAAAAAGACCTCAATCGACCGATTATCAGGAAACGCTGAAAAAATTATTCAAATCATCTCCTTTTGAATTTTCAGCTTGCGAAGATCTGAAAAAACCGGGTGGTGAACAAGTCTTCTTCATGTCCTGTAAAAAACATTTCGAGCATATCAGGGAATCCGTTCTTAACTTATTTCCAAAAGCAAATATAGACCGGGACAAAGCGGTATTGGAACCTTCATTTATCTGTAACACATTAGGCATCCAGGGGCGGCTGGACCTGGTGCTGAACGATTTTTCCGCTTTTGTGGAATTAAAATCCGGAAAAGCAGTCGAAGATTATCGTACCGGAGGACCATTCATTCATTCTGCAGCCAATCATTACACTCAAATGATTTTATACCTGGCTGTCCTGGAATTTAACCTCGATTTAGATGCAGACACTATTCGTTCTTATTTACTCTATTCAAAATATCCGGTACTCTCAAAAGAAAAACATTCCCGCAAACAATTGAAAGAGGCTTTGCGGTTACGAAACGCCATTGTAGCTATAGAATCGGGTATTAACAGACAAAATGATCCGGAATATACCGAATCAATCCTGAACAACATCCGAGCAGAGGTATTGAATACAGAACAATTAAAGGGAAACTTTTTTGAACATTATCTTCGTCCCTCCATAGACAGGTTCGGAACATCGCTCGATTCCCTGGACAATAGTGAACGCGCTTATTTCATGAGGCTCTACACATTCATTAATAAAGAATTATGGTTATCAAAAACCGGAGAAAGGGAATATGAAGGAATAAGCAGGGCCGCCAATTTGTGGAATGCCTGTTTTGAAGATAAACTGGCTGCCGGCGAAATCTTATACAATCTCAAGATTACAGATAATCGGGCCGATTCGGAAGAACATACGGTAATCCTGGAAATTCCGGAGTATGATGACTTATACCTGCCGAATTTTCGTCCGGGAGATGCGGTCGTACTCTACGAACGAAATACAAAAGCAGATAACGTTAACAACAAACAGGTTTTCAAAGGAGCTATTGAAGCGCTCAACGAAAACAAAACCATCATCCGGTTGAGATTCCGGCAACGCAATACCCGGGTTTGGCATAACGAATCCTTATATGCCCTGGAACACGATTACATGGATTCCACTTATACCGGGATGTTCAGGGCTTTGAGTGCATTTCTCGATGCCAACCGGGAAAGGCGGGATTTGTTGCTCTGCCGGAGAATGCCGGAAACAAACCAAAGCATAAATCAGGATCCGGAATGTAAGAATGATGTGGAAAGAGCTGTAAAAAAAGCAGTCAATACAAAAGATTGTTTTTTGTTAGTCGGCCCTCCTGGAACAGGTAAAACATCTCTGGCCTTAAAGCAAATAGTCGAAGCCTCCCTTCAGGAAAATAAAACGAATATCCTGTTACTGTCTTATACCAACCGGGCAGTCGATGAAATTTGCAAAGCCCTGGTATCCATCAGCGATCATTTGCCGTTCATGCGTATCGGAAACGAATTGAATTGTTCTCCCGAATACAGGAAATACCTGCTGGACAATCTGTTGGATAAATGCAACCGGAGAAGCGAGGTACAACAAGTCATTGAAAAATGCCGGATCTGTGTCGGAACAGTAGCATCTGTCTGGAATAAACCGGATATTTTCAAACTGAAAAGTTTTAATATTGCCGTTGTAGATGAAGCGACACAATTATTGGAACCTCATTTGTTGGGCATTCTATGCGCAAAAACTTCGACTGGAGAAAATGCGGTTAAACGTTTCGTCCTTATCGGAGACCATAAACAGTTACCTGCTGTGGTATTACAAACCACGGAAGACAGTCAAGTAAAAGAACCGGTACTGACCGAAACCGGAATAACCAATCTGGGGAACTCCCTTTTCGAACGGCTTTACCGTAAATACAGGGATTCCGGCTTAAAAACCGCGTATGATACTCTTTTCACTCAAGGACGGATGCATCCTGAAATAGCGGCATTCCCATCTTTGCATTTTTACAACAATCAATTACTACCGGCCGGATTACCACACCAGAAAGAAATCTGGAATGAAAAGAATATGGCATTTTATGCTGTTCGGAAACAATCGGACGATCATTCCGACAAAACCAACCGGGAAGAAGCAACCGTCGTTGTAAATATCTGTAAGCAACTACTTGACCAAGCCGGAAGAGAAGGAAATATCTTTATGCCGGAAAGTATCGGGATCATCACTCCCTATAGAAATCAAATCGCTCTGATACGGAAATTATTACAAGAAACAGGCATTCAATCGTTTTCAACCATCATCGTCGATACCATCGAACGTTTTCAGGGCAGTCAACGAGATACGATTATCTACTCGTTTTGCGTCAACGCCCCCTGGCAATTAGATACATTACCCTGCCTCACTGAAGAAAAAGGAACAATAATCGATCGCAAACTAAATGTAGTGCTGACCCGTGCAAGAAAAAGACTCTTCCTTACCGGAAACGAGTTATTGTTATCCCAAAATAAAATATTCAGGGAATTGATTCGACACATTGCGAAATAACGGAATAACAAAATAACCGAAAAATTTACATACGAACCGGTTACTCACCAGGTTCATAATTCACTTTTTCCTTTTTTACAAGAAAACTACTCAATTCGTAAAGGAAATACAACGGGAAGAAAACCACCGATAAAGTAAAAGGATCACTCGAAGGAGTAATGAATGCGGCAAGTATAAGCAGGATTACGATTGCATGGCGGCGGAACTTCCGGAAAAAAGAACGGGTAAGAATACCCAACTGGGATAGCAACCAACATACCAAAGGCAACTCAAACACAATACCCATCACGAGAATAAGCATAGTGAAATTATCCATATACGAGTCCAGAGATACCTGGTTCGTGATGGTTTCACTCAACCGGTATTCATAGAGAAAACGAAGAGTCATCGGAAATACCAAACAATAACCTATGGCACATCCTATGAAAAACATGACCCCACCGAAAAGAAGCACCCAACGTACACTTTTCTTTTCATGTTCATACAATGCAGGACTGACAAATTTCCAGATTTCAAATATCAAATAAGGAAAAGCCAGAAGCAGTGCAAGATAAAACGACATCGTCATATGGGTAAAAAACTGCGACGCCAGCTTGATGTTGATTACATCCACATGAAAAGTATCGTTACAAAAGTCCGGAAGAATTGAAGGAACCAGCGAACTTACTTTACAGAGGTATTTATAAAGGAAAAAATCGGAATTTCGCGGAGCCATTACAAAATTATCGAACAAGTAAGGCATAAATATAAAGCCGATTATTGCAAAAACAAATAATGCAATAACCGACCTGAAAATTGTCCAACGAAGCTCCTCCAGGTGATCCCAGAAAGACATTTCCTTCACCTCTTCACTCATAATATATCTGAACTTCGATTTTAATTTTTCGAATCTGAAGTGGAATCGTCTTTTATATCGTCTTCAATTCCTTTAACACCGTCTTTGAAGTTTTTCACACCTTTTCCAATCCCTTTCATCAATTCGGGAATTTTTCGTCCACCGAACAAAAGCAGAACAACTAACGCAATGATAATAATTTCTCCTGTTCCCAAATTACCAAAAAACAACAATGTGTTCATAATATTTCTACTAATTAATTTCCTATTTATAAAATCAGAGTGCAAACTTAAGCAAAAAAAACGATGTTGGCAAAAAAAGCCTATCTTTGTACCGTTTTTATTAAATTTAAATAACATAAACGAATGAAAGCATTTGTATTTCCGGGCCAGGGAGCCCAGTTTGTGGGGATGGGAAAAAATTTATACGAAGAATCGGTTGTCGCTAAAGAAATGTATGAAAAAGCGAATGATATATTAGGATTCCGCATTACCGACCTGATGTTTAACGGGACAGATGAAGACCTTCGCCAAACCAGAGTAACCCAGCCCGCTGTATTTCTACACTCAGTCATTCTCGCCAAAACGATGGGCGATGCATTCAAACCGGATATGGTAGCAGGACATTCCCTGGGAGAATTTTCAGCATTGGTCGCTGTAAGAGCTTTATCTTTTGAAGATGGCCTGAAGTTGGTTCACGCCCGCGCTCTGGCGATGCAAAAAGCCTGTGAAATAACCCCGTCCACGATGGCAGCCGTATTGAATCTGCCGGACGAAAAAGTAGAAGAAATTTGTGCGGGTATCGACGACGTAGTAGTTCCCGCAAATTATAATTGTCCCGGACAGATTGTCATTTCCGGCAGCGAATCCGGTATCGACAAAGCTTGTGAACAACTTCTGGCAGCAGGAGCCAAACGGGCATTGAAGTTAAAAGTCGGAGGCGCATTCCATTCTCCGTTAATGGAACCGGCAAGAGCCGAATTAGCGCAAGCAATCAATTCCACCCGTTTTTCCATTCCGGTTTGCCCGGTATATCAGAATGTAACTACTGTTGCAGAAAGTAATCCAGAAACCATCAAAACCAATTTAATCGCACAATTAACAGCGCCTGTAAAATGGACGCAATCCATACAAAACATGATTAAAGATGGTGCAACTTCTTTTACTGAAGTTGGTCCGGGCAATGTTTTACAAGGATTGATAAAAAAAATCGATCCTGCTATAGAGTAAGTTATAAGTTGTAAGTTTCAAGTTCTTGCCGCACTTAAGCCAAGCTTGTAACTTGAAACTTACAACCTTTAGTTTCTGCGCCGGCGTTGCTGATCTTTACCCAAAGCCACCGCAATGATAATTCCCGACAAAATAGCTACAAAAATATTTTCTCCTGTCGAAGCATCGGACGGTATGGTGAAAAGCATCACACACAAAGCAACCCAGAGTAAAACAATACAAATAACCTGGAATTTCGATAATCCTTTTCTCATAAAAATTCTGAGTTTTGAGTTATAGGTTTTATGTTTGGCTTACGCACAAAAAGAACCTATCATTATAACTTGAAACTTATAACTTTATTGCGGTTTATATCCGGATTCTTTCAATAGTTGCCGTGCATCTTTGATATCTACGAGGTTGGACAAGGAGGTCTCCGGATGTTTTTTCATGTATGAGCCGACAATTTGAAAACCCACCCAAGCCCCTACCCTTCCGGGCGATTCCGGAGAAATAGTTGCCGTATACGGAGCTTCATTCATGTATTGAGATGTAGTCTTATAATTGGAAGTATAAAGATGATCGTTTTCCAGAATACGTTTCCAGATCCGGAACTCATTCGTCCGGCACCAATCGTATTGTTCTTTGGTGTAAGCCGTATATTCCCAAGGATTTCTATCCGGTAACAAACGGGACAAAATATACCGCAACTTTCCTTCATAAAGCATTCTCTCCAATAAAACCTCCGAATTACCTCCAAAAGGAAAATTTGCCATCATAAACCCAAGCAGGTAGTCGGGTACTATCCGGCCAGAAGTCATATTTTGTAATTGATAATCATAAAAATAATCCTGATAAAACGGATAATCAGTACCCAGATATTTATCCAGAGACAAAGACAAAATATCATCCGTAACGACTACATTCTGATTCAAACCCGAAACGTGTACGTACACGGAAGGCTGTTTTAAGGTGGAAAATTCGGTAAGCAGCGTCACTAACGCCGGATTCAACTCGTTATCAATGAAACTCAAATCCTTAAACCGGAATTGTTCGTCTTTATATAAAGACATCAGCACCGGCTCCGAGAAAAAAGTATTAAGTCTTTCGTAGAAACCGATAGAATCCGGCCTTCCGATTCCGATTACTTGTTCTCCGTAAATATCCAGAAACGTTTTATATGATGCAGACAAAGATTCCTCCGTCGATTGTTTATTCAGGTACTGATACAGGTCGATATCAAACCGTTTGACATTCAACTCCGGATTTACCTCGCAGAATACTTTACGCCCGGTACACGAAAAACAAAAGAAACAAAGGACAAACAAAAAGAATATTTCACGATCAATCATGATAAAAGGATTATAACATTGTAAAAACGCAAATCATTGTTGTTTATTGTTTGGGGTACCCCGGTGAAAGGTACACCGAAGCCCTTACAAAGCCGTTTTTTTTAATTTTCCCTAAAAAAAACGTATATTTGCAATCGAAAAACACAAATCATGGAGAAGAAATATTTTTTAGCTTTTGACCTGGGGGCTACAAACGGAAGAACCATTTTAGCTTCTGTTGAGGACGGAAAAGTGAAAATAAAAGAGTTAACCCGTTTTTCCAGCAGAATCATTCATTTACAAGGTAAATATTATTGGAGTATTTATGCTCTTTACGGGGCAATAAAAGAAGGTCTTTATGCCGCTTCACAGGAAAACGTTAAAATAGAATCCATCGGCATAGACACCTGGGGTGTTGACTTTGTCTATTTGGGGGAAGACGGTACCTTCATGGGGCTTCCAAGGACTTATCGCGACCCGTATACCAACGGCATTCCGGAAGAGGTATTCGGGATTATTCCTCAAAAACGGATTTATGAACTGACCGGAATCCAGATAATGAATTTTAACACCCTGTATCAATTATTCGCTGCAAAAAAAGAAAATTCATCGGCTTATCATGCTGCCGGAAAAATCTTATTTATGCCGGATGCCCTGTCATACCTGCTCTCCGGAAAGAAAGTCTGTGAATATACGATTGCATCAACTTCACAAATTTTGAATCCACGGAAAAAACAGTTTGAATCCGGTCTCCTGAAATCACTGGATATTCCTTCCGGTTTATTCGAAGATATCGTAATGCCCGGAACAATCATCGGAACATTGACCGATGATTTATCAAAAGATACGGGACTTGGAAAAGTAAAAATAACGGCAGTGGCCGGACACGACACGGCATCGGCCATTGTAGCCGTTCCTGCCGAAAACGAACGATTTGCTTACCTGAGTTCCGGAACCTGGTCGCTCATGGGAATTGAAGTCCAAGAACCTATTATCACGGAAGAAACTTTCCGGATGAATTTTACCAATGAAGGGGGCGTTGAAGGGAAGACTCGTTTTTTGAAAAACATTACAGGGATGTGGCTCCTGGAACAATGCCGGAAAGAATGGTCAAAAGCCGGAAGAGATTATAGCTATTCAGAAGTCGTGCAACTGGCGGAATCGGCGGTACCTTTCCGGTCGCTGGTAGACGGCGATCATCCGTCATTCGCCAATCCGGAAAACATGCCGGAAGCCATAGCAAATTATTGCCGGGCGACTAACCAACCGGTACCCTGTTCCGATGCCGGTTTCGTACGTTGTATATTCGAAAGTCTTGCATTGAAATACCGGACCGTAATGGAATGCCTGAATAAAGTTTCGCCATTCCCGATAGAAAAGCTTCATGTGATCGGAGGCGGTTCCCAAAATAAACTATTGAACCAATGGACTGCAAATTCAATCGGTATCCCCGTCGTGACTGGTCCGGCCGAAGCGACGGCTATAGGAAACGTAATGATGCAGGCAAAGGCGACAGGGATGGTAAAAAACCTGTCTGAGATCCGGGAAATCGTCAGGAATTCGGTATCACCGGAAATATTTGTTCCACAGGACACAAAAATCTGGGAAAACGCTTACCACAAATTTATAAAATCAGTAAGCTAAAGAAACCTTTCAGTGAGACAAAGGGAACAAGATGTATTCTTCCAGGCTGTTTTTCGGGTTGCAGCGGTGCGATTTTTTCGGATTGTCGAAGTTAATCACGAAAAACTGAGGCTTTACCCTGTACTTGTCGAGATTGTTCAGCAACGTATTATAAGCGATTACAGAAAGGTCGACAAACTTGTAATCATACAGGTATGCGGCAAATCCTTTGGAAATATGCTGTTTTATGTAACTGTTTACCACATTTACTACAACGGGGTAGCCTTATACCGTTTTCTATATTCTTTAGGAGTGATATTCATTTCCTTTAAAAATGCTTTGGAAAAATGAAACGGATCATAATAACCCAGACGAAACGCAATTTCTTTGATTTTTAAATCGGAAAACTGCAGGTAACTGCACGACCGTTGGATTTTCAACTGATTGTAATAAACCATTGGAGAATAAGAAGTTTTTGAAGTAAATAAGGTGCCCAAGTGGGAAGCCGAATAACCGACATGTTGAGCAAGATCTTCCAAACCGATCTTATTTTCCAAATTGTCCTTCATATATAAAATACTTTTCTGAATCACATCGGTTTCCTTCACAGTCTTGATTTCCCGGTATTGATTAATGTATTTTAAAGATGCCAGAAAATGCATGAGACAGAAACTGACATACTCCAAATTTTCAGGACTATATCCCATTTCCAGGTTTTGATACATCTCTTCAAACATCACAAAACGATCTTTATAACGGCTCTTATCGGACTCTTCAATTAAAATCGGCCGGCCGATAATCGTAGAAAACAGACGGACATTCTCGCCCATAAAATGGAACCAATAAATGCTCCAGGGATCGGAATTATCTGCGCCGTAAGCATGAGCTTCATTGGAAGGAAGTATAAATGCCTGATCCTTTGACAGATAATATTTTTCTCCCTTGTACACGATCCAGCCCTTCCCACTCTCACAATAAATGAATATATTCTCATTGGTACCCTGTTCCCGCTCCCGGAAATGATACTTTGCTCTCGGATAATATCCGATGTGAGTCAGAAACATTTGTTTTGTAATTTCATTCTCCGCCTGAAGATTCCGTACATTATAAGGTGTAATGATGGCCTTTTCTCCTTTAAATCCTTCGGCTATTTTTTCCATGGCTTTCTATCCTGAAATTATACATTTATACAGCTATAATTTACATTTTTAACTAAATTATATTTGACTATCAGCTATTTTAATTGCAAAAATAATATTATTTTACATGTTTTTCAAATTTAGTTGCATTTTTTTATGAGTATATTTATTCTACTTTTGCAACGAAAATATTTTTTATAATGCCATGGAAAAAATAAAATCGCATAACAGTTCCTACTTGTTACTGATCTCTTTGGTTTCTGCAATGGGTGGGTTATTATTTGGCTACGATTGGGTAGTCATCGGAGGAGCCAAACCATTTTACGAGGTATTTTTCGGAATTGAAAATTCTCCCGGTATGCAGGGTTGGGTTATGGGAAGCGCTATTCTCGGCTGCCTGCTCGGAGTGACGGTTTCCGGAAGTTTATCGGATCGTTACGGAAGAAAACCCCTGATGACCGCCGCTTCCGTTATCTTCATCATTGCGGCTCTGGGTACCGGAATCGTCAACAACACCGGTTGGTTTATCGTTTACCGGATTTTAGGAGGCATCGGGATCGGCATTGCATCCAACCTTTCGCCTATGTATATAGCAGAAGTTTCCCCGACCCATGTCCGCGGAAAATTCGTATCCATCAACCAATTGACAATCGTTTTGGGTATTCTGTCCGCTCAAATTGTCAACTGGTTGATTGCAGATCCGATTCAACCGGGAGAAGATATCCTTTT
>JAITTA010000123.1 GCA_031287395.1 Dysgonamonadaceae bacterium
CGGTACGGGTAGTGAAATATCCATAAAAGCTTTGGCTGAACTTATTGCCGGAATCATCGGCTTCGAAGGTGATTTTTATTTTAATGATAAAAAACCGGATGGAACCTTGCGTAAACTGACTGATGTGAGAAAAATAAACAGCTTAGGTTGGAAACATAAAATAAATATTGAAACAGGAATTGATAAACTTTATAAATGGTATATAAATAATTGAAAACTGAAACTCAATTTTATTGTTATATGTTTTTCAGCCTCGGTTTTCAATTTTCAATTTTCAATTAAATTATGGGAAAAGTAGCTTTAATAACCGGAATCACCGGACAAGACGGAGCCTACATGGCCGAATATTTGATAAAAAAAGGATATACCGTGCATGGAATAAAGCGCCGCGCATCCTTGTTTAATACCGATAGGATTGATCATTTGTATCAGGACCCTCATGTGGAAAATCGTAATCTGATTTTGCACTACGGAGATTTGACCGATTCGATGAACTTAACCGGAATTATCGGAGAAGTAAAACCTGACGAAATATACAACCTGGCGGCAATGAGCCATGTCAAGGTGAGTTTTGATACTCCGGAATATACTGCGAATGTGGATGGATTGGGTACTCTGAGAATATTGGAATCGGTA
The DNA here is from genome assembly GCA_031287395.1 of Dysgonamonadaceae bacterium. Lineage (GTDB taxonomy): Bacteria > Bacteroidota > Bacteroidia > Bacteroidales > Azobacteroidaceae > BNXB01. Next base: position 637 of record JAITTA010000123.1, read on the forward strand.
CGTCTATTAGGACTGACCGATAGAACCCGTATTTATCAGGCTTCCACATCCGAACTCTATGGATTGGTACAGGAGGTTCCTCAAAAAGAAACAACACCGTTTTATCCTCGCAGTCCCTATGCTGTCGCTAAATTATATGCCTACTGGATTACTGTAAATTATAGAGAAGCTTATGGGATGCATGCGAGTAACGGTATTCTGTTCAATCATGAATCTCCATTAAGGGGCGAAACTTTTGTCACCAGGAAAGTGACCCGGGCGGTTTCCCGCATTGCATTGGGAATGCAGAAAGATGTTTATATGGGAAATCTTTCGAGTAAGCGGGATTGGGGACATGCCAAGGATTATATCAAAGCCATGTACCTTATTTTGCAACAGGACAAACCGGACGATTATGTCATTGCTACCGGAATAACAACGTCTATTCGGGATTTTATCGCTATGGCTTTTGAAGAAATCGGAGTTACTGTCACTTTTTCCGGTGAAGGTGTCGATGAGATTGGTACGATTGTTGCTGTCGATAAAGAGGTATTTAATAAGAAACTCGGCAAGTATTATTATGAATCTTTTCGGAAAAGAGTAGGGGAAACTGTTGTGAAAGTAGATCCGCAATATTTCCGACCTACGGAAGTTGACCTTCTGATAGGAGATTCTAAGAAAGCCAGGGAACGTTTGAAATGGCAACCTCATTATACTTTGCCATTATTAATCAGTGATATGATGGATAGTGATGTGAAGGAAATGAAGAAGGAAGCTTATCTCAAGGAAGGAGGGTATAATATTCTAAATTATTTTGAATAATGAGAAAAAATGTAAACCTTTTTTCTGTTTTATTGTTCATATAGAGTAATTCGATGTCTGGAAGTACCTTTTTTGTTAAAAAAAGAGTTTTTTTCTTTGCAGATATGTTATAAATGCTTATATTTGAGGCGTGTTCTAGTTTATTTATAAATTTCAGTGCGTTTAAGTTTAATGTGTTAAAATTGATTTAGTTAACTTAATATTTTAGTTATGAAGACAAAGTTCTTACTTATTGCTTTATTGCTGGGTTGTTCGTATTTGGTACAAGCCCAAAATGCTCAGCCAACTTACCCTGACCAAGCCGGTTTTAAGACCAATTTTAAGAGAAATAATTCAGGAGATAATTGGTTCTTACATATTGGTGCTGGGGGGCAGGTATTTTTTGCTGATTTTAACTCCAAAGCCGATTTTACGGATAGGATAACACTCGTTCCTACGATTTCTCTCGGAAAATGGTTTAGTCCGTATTGGGGAGTACGTTTGAAAGGTCAAGGAGGTGCTCTGCGCGGATTCTTGAATGATGCTGCTTTTATGCAACACGATCGTTATTACAATGTTCATTTGGATGCTATGTGGAATCTGGCAAACTATTGGGGAAAATACACTCCGACAAAAGTGTTTAACTTTACTCCCTATGTAGGTCTTGGTTATGCTCACCGTTTTCAGAATGATCAGACTGTTCCCAGTACGTTGAGTGTTCCGGGTGATTTCGCCCGTTTCTCTAACGTAATATCGATAAACGGAGGTATTCAGTTTGGATTCCGTTTGAGTAATCGTGTTAATCTTGATTTCGATTTGGGTACAGCGCTTGTCCCCGATTATACGAACAGGATTTCTCAAAAAGCGGAAAACGAAGCGATCGCTACTGCTACTGCCGGTTTGACATTTAAATTGGGTAAAACCGATTTCCAGGTTGTTGAACCTATGGATTATGCTTTGATCAATGATCTGAACAGCAAAATCAATGCGCTTCGTTCAGAAAACGATCAATTGTCAAAACGTCCGGTTTCTTGTCCGGAATGTCCGAAGGTTGCTCCTGCAACTGTCGTTAACGAGATTAATTATGTTCCTAATGTTGTATTCTTCCGTCTGAATAGTTCTAAAATTGATGCAAATCAACAGATTAGCGTTTATAACACAGCTCAGTTCATGAAGAATACGGGAGAAAAGATTAAAGTGATCGGTTATGCCGACAAGAAGACAGGAACAGGTGCATACAACTTGAAATTGTCTGAAAAACGTGCAAAAGCCGTTGCTAAAGAACTGACAACCAAATACAACATTCCTACTGAAAATATTATTGTAGAATGGAAGGGTTCCGA
>JAITTA010000132.1 GCA_031287395.1 Dysgonamonadaceae bacterium
GACCGGTTTACCCAATAACGCAACTCCGGTTGCACCAACCAGTGTTTAATTTCTTTGTCTTTAATAAGAACCCATGAATTGTAATTGAATGGAAGATCAAAAGTCAATTTACGTCCCAAATAAAACTCCGGACCCAGATTCAAAGTAGATGTAGCGTCATACAATATATTAGTCTTTATTACCATATGGGGTGCATAAAGCATATCCGGAATTTCTTGTGCCTGAATATGAAAAACAGAGAAAACGATCCCTATAATTCCCAAAATACCGCCTGATAGTCTGTGCATTGTGTGATTCTTATTAAATAAATAATTTATTCCAATAAAATAACATTTCTTTTAAAACAATATTGTTTATAGATTGTTTAAAAATGTTAAAAATTTATCCTAAAAATTTATTTTAACTTGCATTTATTGTACATTATTTAATTTTACAAATTTTTGATTATTTAAAAAATAAACATCTTATTTTATAAAAAAAATGATTAGTTTTAACTTTGTTCTTTATACTTTTGTAAAGAAAAGAATTCTCAAACTTAAAATTTATTCTGTATGAAACTCAATAAAACAGTAATACTCGATGGATTTGCCCTGAATCCGGGTGACCTGGATTGGACTGATTTCGAATCACTCATTCCGAAATGTGAAATTTACGATTTTACTCCACAAGAGTTGATTCTGGAACGATCGAAAAATGCGGATGCTTTAATTACCAACAAAACTCCTTTAAATGCCGAAAATTTGTCGAAACTACCCAAGCTCAAATACATCGGGGTATTGGCTACCGGTTATAATATTATCGATGTCGAAGCTGCTAAAAAACGGGGGATTGTAGTTACAAATATTCCATCGTACAGTACAAATTCCGTAGCACAAACCGTATTTGCACACCTGTTAAACATTACCACGCAGGTCGGATACCATGCCCGACAAGTCAGAGAAGGCAGATGGACTCGAAACCGCGATTTCTGTTTCTGGGATAAACCGTTAATTGAAATACATGGGTTAACCATGGGAATCATCGGATTGGGACACATCGGTATGGCTGTAGCAGAAATTGCAAGATCATTTGGAATGAAGGTGATTGCCGAAACATCCAGAAAACAGGAAGAATTGCCGGAATTCGTCCGCAAAGTAAACAGGGAAGAGTTATTTAGGGAAAGTGATGTCTTATCCATACATTGTCCGTTAAACCATGATACCCGCAACCTGGTGAATGCAGAACGCCTCTCACTGATGAAACCATCGACTATTCTTATCAATACCAGCCGGGGGCCGATTATCGATGAAGAAGCTTTGGCGAAAGCCCTGAATGAAGAAAAAATTTATGCAGCCGGATTGGATGTATTATCAAGCGAACCCCCGAAAGAAAACAACCCTCTTCTAACAGCAAAAAACTGTTACATAACCCCCCATTATGCATGGGCTACAGAAGCTGCCCGCAAACGCTTAATGGATATCGCCGTGAAAAATTTCAAAGCTTTCTTAGAAGGAAAAGCAATGAATGACGTCACTATAAGTACATAAAATCCATTTATCGTGTTTCCAAACGCCTTTTTGCCATTTCTTCATATCCCGTACCGGGTTTTCCGTGATTGCAATACGGATAGATACTAATTCCGCCACGTGGAGTAAAGATACCGTTCACTTCGATATATTTCGGGTCCATCAGACGAATCAAATCTTTCATAATGATGTTTACACAATCTTCGTGGAATGCCCCATGATTCCGGAAACTAAAAAGATACAGTTTCAGACTTTTGCTTTCAACCATACGCACACCGGGAATGTAATTGATTTCAATCGTTGCAAAATCGGGTTGTCCGGTGATTGGGCAAAGGCTGGTAAACTCCGGGCAATTGAACTTTACCCAGTAATCATTCTCAGGATGCTTATTAACGAACGTTTCCAGCACTTCCGGTGCATAATCCTGTTTGTATTCCGTTTTTCCACCTAACAGAGTCAAATCTGATGTTTGATTCATATCCATATCCATTTAAATTCTTACGATCTTAAGATCTTACGGTATTACGGTCTTACGATCTTACGGTCTTCCAGTCTTCCCCAAAAACCTTTCCAATCCTTCATTTCTTAATTTACATGCGGGGCAATGTCCGCAGCCGTCAGCAACGATGCCGTTATAACAGGTTAGGGTTTCATTTCTGACCACGTCAAAAACGCCTAACTCATCGGCTAAAGCCCAAATCTGGGCTTTATCGCGCCACATAAGCGGGGTATGGATAATAAATTCTTCACCCATAGCCAAGTTCAAGGTTGTATTGGCTGAACGGATAAAAGTATCCCGGCAATCGGGGTAACCACTGTAATCGGCCTCCGAAACTCCGGTCACCAGATTTTTGATACCATGCGAACGAGCAATAACTGCAGCAAAGGTCAGGAAAAGAAGATTTCTCCCGGGGACAAAAGTATTCGGAAAAGAATTGACCGGTTTTTCCTCATCCATGATAATATCCGGATTTGTCAGGGAATTTTCAGCCAGGTGACTGATGATTGAGGCATCCAAAACCTGGAAAGGAACATTCATTTTTTCAGCAATGACGCGGGCAACCTCCACTTCCTGAGAGTGCCGCTGTCCGTAAGTAAAGCATAAAGCCCGTACGCTATCGAATTGTTTCAAGGCCCAAAACAGGCAAGTAGTAGAATCCTGCCCTCCGGAAAAGAGGACAAGAGCTGCATTTTTTTCCAACATAATTCTCTGTTTTTTACGTGGTTAATCTAAGTTACACGGAAGAAATTATCTTCAAAATAACGATACAAAGGTATGAAAAAAAAATTAGAAATGACCGGTTTTAAGCGACCGGTTTTCATTGTGTATAAGTCAAACCAAAAAATTTATAACCAAGAGAAATTAAAATCCAAAAATCAAAATGTCCGATTACATGAATTTCCAAATTTTACTCATTACTCAAAATTGCAATTTTCAATTTGGAAAATTTTTTAGATTTATAAAAAAGTTAATTAACTAATAATCAATTATTTAAATTTTTAATTAGAAAATTCATTGACTTTTTCATATTTTCTTAATAAAATATTTGTACGATTGAAAATCATTCTGTAATATTGCAACTTATTCCATTTTTATTTGTTGTAAAAAGATAATTCAATAATAATTATATACATTTAACTACCGTGGAAAGAAAAAGTTACTCTTTCGAGGAAGCTTACCAGGCTTCCTTAGATTATTTCACCGGCGATGAACTAGCCGCAAAAGTATTCGTTAACAAGTATGCTTTAAAAGATGCTTTCGGAAACATCTTTGAAAAGACTCCGGTGGATATGCACAGGAGATTAGCCAATGAAATTGCCCGTATTGAAGCGAAATATATCAATCCATTATCAAAAGAAGAGCTTTTCGATCTTTTTGACAAATTCAGATATATTGTTCCGCAGGGTAGTCCGATGACCGGCATCGGGAACGATTTTCAGATAGCTTCCCTCTCCAATTGCTTTGTGATCGGGATGGACGGTTTAGCAGATTCTTACGGCGCCATTATCCGAATCGATGAAGAACAGGTACAATTAATGAAACGCCGTGGAGGCGTCGGGCATGATTTATCCCATATTCGTCCGAAAGGTTCTCCGGTTAAAAATTCGGCTTTGACTTCCACCGGTTTGGTACCGTTTATGGAACGTTATTCCAATTCTACCCGTGAAGTGGCACAGGACGGCCGTCGTGGAGCCTTGATGTTAAGTGTATCCATCCAACATCCGGACTCGGAATCGTTTATCGATGCAAAAATGACCGAGGGTAAAGTAACCGGAGCCAATGTTTCCGTGAAAATAACCGACGAATTCATGAACTGTACCATCAATGGACGTCCTTATTATCAACAATACCCGACCGATTCGGAAGATCCCTGGTTTGTCAAGGAAACCGATGCGACCGCATTATGGAAAAAAATTGTACACAATGCATGGAAATCAGCCGAACCGGGAGTTCTTTTCTGGGATACCATTCTAAAAGAATCTGTTCCGGATTGTTACGCTGATCTGGGATTCCGTACGGTTTCTACAAATCCTTGTGGAGAAATTCCGCTCTGTCCTTACGACAGTTGCCGCCTGTTGGCAATCAACCTTTATTCATACGTGATTCATCCTTTTACCAAAGACGCTTATTTCGATACTGATTTATTCAAAAAACATGTCGGTCTGGCACAAAGGATTATGGACGATATCATTGATCTGGAAACCGAAAAAATCGACCAGATATTGTCGAAAATAGATTCCGATCCTGAAAATGAAGAAGTGAAATCATCCGAAAGGACTTTGTGGCAAAAGATACGCCATAAAACACTTCAGGGACGCCGCACAGGTGTAGGTATCACTGCCGAAGGAGATATGCTTGCCGCTTTGGGATTGAGATACGGAACAGAAGAAGCCACTCAATTTTCCGAAGATTTACATAAAACGTTAGCCATAGCCGCCTATGCATCATCCGTGGATATGGCCAAAGAACGCGGAGCATTTGAAATATTCGATGCTAAACGGGAAGAAGAAAATCCGTTCATTCAACGTCTGAAAAAGGCAGATCCCCAGCTTTATAAAGACATGAAAAAATACGGTCGTCGCAACATTGCCTGTCTGACAATTGCACCTACAGGAACTACCAGCCTGATGACCCAAACCACTTCCGGCATCGAACCGGTATTTCTTCCGGTCTACAAACGTCGTCGTAAAGTCAATCCGAATGACAGTTCAGTAAAAGTGGATTTCGTGGATGAAACCGGTGACAACTGGGAAGAATTCATTGTATTCCATCATAAATTTGTAACCTGGATGGAAGCCAACGGACATTCTACTACTAAAAAGTATACACCGGAGGAACTGGATGAATTGATTGCCAAATCTCCCTATTACAAGGCCACATCTAACGATGTAGACTGGTTGCAAAAAGTACGGATGCAGGGACGTGTACAAAAATGGGTGGACCATTCCATCAGTGTCACCATCAATTTACCTGCCGATGTAGATGAAGAACTGGTCGAAAAATTGTACATCGAAGCCTGGAAATCGGGATGTAAAGGATGTACGGTTTATCGCGACGGTTCCAGAAGCGGCGTATTACTTTCTGCCGAGGAGAAAAAGCGCAAGGATTGTAACTGCATCGAAACGCCTGTTATTTTAGCCAAACGCCCTCGAGAACTAGAAGCCGACATCGTTAAGTTTCAGAATAACAAGGAAAAATGGATTGCCTTTATCGGATTGGTAAACGATCGTCCGTACGAAATCTTTACAGGAATCAATGATGAGGATGAAGGTATCTTCCTTCCTAAAAATCTGAATAGAGGATGGATTATCAAAAACGTGGACGAACACGGAAGTAAACGATACGACTTCCAATATACGAACAAACGCGGTTATAAAACAACGATCGAAGGTCTCTCCGATAAATTCGATCCCGAATACTGGAACTATGCCAAATTGATTTCAGGCGTACTGAGATATGGTATGCCAATCGACCAGGTAATAAAACTTGTACAAGGCTTGGAATTAAACGATGAATCCATCAATACCTGGAAAAATGGGGTGGAACGCGCTTTGAAAAAGTATGTCCTGGAAGGCTCGGAAGCAAAAGGACAAAAATGTCCGAGTTGCGGAAATGAAACGCTGGTTTATCAGGAAGGGTGCCTGACATGCACCAGTTGCGGCAATTCAAAATGTGGGTAACGCCTCTTAAACATAAATACAAACAAACACTATTTTTCAAGAAAATTCCGGTGTATCATAAAAATGACTACACCGGAATTTCTTCCTCTATCGGGTGATAAAGCCTATTAATTAAATGTAACCGTTATTTTATTGTAGTCAAATGTAAATCCGCGTACTTCGTAATCATTGGTATGATTATTCACAGTTGTGGATATGTCGCTTGCGTTAGGCGTTCCTTTGGAAGGATCCAGGACATTTATTTTTAATGAGCCCTTAGCAGAAGACAAACGTTTGATTTTAATATTCCGGATCTCTTTTTTGGCCTGAGGCCATATAATTGAATACCTCCCTTGTGCATCAGGAGCAATTACATCACCGCTTTCATTCACAACACTATAATCCGTACCTGCCGTCAAAGCCGGTGTACTGTTATTTGTTACCCAGAAATAATTAACTGCATCATAAGAACGTACCCGCTCGCTATGAAATTGGAATGGGATGGGACTGGTTACATTCACTTCGCCCGTGTTCATCCAGGTTCCAGTATTGATCCTCCATCGGGCTGAACCGTCGGCGGCAATTTCATAATTGAGCGCATCCGTATTGACATTGGTTTTGTAGAAACCTATATAATAAACATGTTCCATTTCAGGAAGCCCGTCGCCCCAAATATTATCTTTTTCGCAACTTGCCATACAAAACAAAACCGCTATTATTGTCCATATATATAATATCTTTCTCATATTTTTATTTTTATTTAATTTTTAATTAATTACCAATTCGGATTTTGCTTGATATTTCCACCGGATTGCGCAATCTCGAAAGTAGGAATCGGATAATAATAATCTTTAGCAACATTGAAACGACGCGTATCTGCTCTCTCTATCAAACGGACATCAGGCTCACTATATACAAAGGAACCGAAAACTTGTCCGGAACTGTTGGTCAACCATTCCGTAAATTTGGAATCTCCTGCCTGAGAAGTGCCGTTATAGGCTTCATCTGCAGTAAATTTAGCGCCGATGATAGCTTTTGGGAGTACCGTTTCGGCAATTTTCCAACGAATGATATCAGGATAACGACGGTTTTCCGACATTAATTCTACAGTTCGTTCCCGCCGGATTTCTTCCTTCATATCCAAACTATTCGACGTAACAAAAGCATTGGTCAATTTCACGTTGAATCCCACGCGCGCTCTCAAAGCATTGACCGTTTCATCCAACTGAATGTCTGATATAGAACCATTTAACTCGTAAAGCGCTTCGGCATAAGAAATCAACATCTCTCCCCAACGAATAATAATCCGGTCGGTATAATCCTTTGATGCGCCCCAACGGTCTCCGGCAAAGGCTTTTTTCTGCTGATAACCCAACGGACGTTGCGGATCAAAAGGTTTGTAAACGCCTTTACCGCTATTGATCCATCCTATTTTCGCATCGACCACCGTAGTTGTTGCATTATCCTGCGGGTCGTTGATGCGCCATATACTCAAAGCTAACCGTGGATCACGCGCTCCTTTACCGCCTGCAACCGGAGTGATTCCATCGGCTTCGTAACCGAACACATTGTTGAATGACGTTTCTGGAGAAACCACCAAAGGCGATTTTTCACGAGGTAAACCATCGGCATATAAATACATGTCTATCATGGGGCGGGTAATAGCATAACTACCTTCGCTATCTCCCGAATAATTATGATTGGTATAACCGGAACCACTACCACCATTAGGACCATAAGCTTTCGCAAAAAGCGTTTCTTTGTTGGTACTGTTGCTTTCATCGAAGAATAAAGCCTGATAATTGGAATACAAAGCGTGTCCTTCTGCCTTAAGCAAGTTATAGGCATCAATACTTTTCTGTAAGTGCGCTTTCCATTGGGCTTCATTCCCCAGGTTATGGTATTTCTGCATGGTCCCTTCATGCAATCCGATACGGACAATCAATCCCAAGGCGGCCGAACGGGTCACCCTGCGACGGGCAAACTCATCGGTAATACTTTGCAAATCCGCACGAGTAGGCAAGTAGGTTGCAGCAAATTCAAGATCTTTATAGCATTGCTGTATCACTTCTTCCCGGGGTGTACGTCCCATCCTCAAATCAGGGTCGCCGGTACTGATAAAAGTCTTCAATATTAAAGGCACATCTCCGTATTTACATACCAATTCAAAATAATGATAAGCACGGAAGAAATAAGCCTCTCCTAAATATTTATTGCGTATTTTTTCATCAATAGGCGTATTCGCGCCTTTTTCAATGATATTGTTAGCGGTAAAGATCCGTCTGTAAGGATTCCTCCAGTCATCGTCACTTTCTGCCGGGACAGTCCAGCTTCCGGCGCTGGTACCGTTGGCGCTTTTACCGAACTGATCATCTCCACGGGTATCGTGCCCGCCGAAGGACAATTGTTCGTACAACCTGTTGCAAGCACCCTTCAAATCGGCTTCGGATCTCCAGAAGTTATCATCCGTTAAATCGGTTTGCGGCTTAACATCCAGCAAGTCGTCGCAACCGGTTAAAACAGTTGCAGTCAATACAATACTCAAAAATAATATCTTTTTCATACTTCGTTCTTTTTAGAATGTTAAGTTAACTCCCATTGTCCATGTACGGAAAAATGGATAATATTCTGTATTTTTTTCATCGTCGACTTCAGGATCAAATACTTTCAACACGTTGGAATGTTCCCAGACATCCGTTCCGTTCACAAACAAACGCAGTTGTTGAATAATTTTTTTCGAAATCGGAATGGTGTATCCTAATTGTATGTCTTTAAGCCGGACATAGGCCCCGTTCTGTACCCATCGGTCTGCCGGATTATAATTGAAGGTCTGCCCTTCGTATGGTCTTGCAAAGAAAGCATCCTTATTATCTTCCGTCCAATAATCGCTATTAACCGTCCATGGCATTTGATACGAGTTACCCAAAGGAGCAAGTGTGGCAGTATCAATAAGGTAATTGCGTTTACCGACCCCCTGGAAAAAGCAGGAAAAGTCAAATCCTTTCCATTCCAATCCAAGATTGATACCATACAGATAACGTCCATTTGAGGTTCCCAGATACACAAGATCTCCCGGATCGTCCGGTGTCCCACCGCCAATACCAATTGTATGGTCGGCCTTACCTTGCGCTACATAACGAATATCTCCTCCGCTCACTTTAGCATCATTGAAAGACTGGTATCCCGGATTGGCGGCTTTATACTCAAGATATTCTTCACGACTATTCCAGAAACCATCTGTTTTGTATCCCCAGATAGTATTGAGAGCATAACCCTCCAACAACTTCGTACGACCGGCTTTTATAACATTATTTCCGTCGTAACTGACCAGCTTATTCTGGCTATCATCGACATTAAAGTTTATATGGTAAAAAACATTCCCTATTTTATCACGCCATTCCACAGAAACTTCCCATCCCCATGTTTTCAGTTTACCTGCATTTTGATACGGCAGTTGCACCACTCCGGCAATGTTACCGACACGAAGTTGAGCTAACATATCATTATTGGATTTCCAATAATAATCGGCTGAAACATTCAGTTTGTTGCCGAAAAAGCTCAAATCCATGCCGATATCGGTAGAAGTCAATGTTTCCCAGGTAACATCTTCGGACACCATTGCTTTTTGATAGTAAACAGGATTTCCCATTACACTCAGGATATTTGTATCGCTATCTTCCGTTTTATTGGAAATCAATCCAAAATAGGGATAATACATACTGTTAAGTACCGTACTATTACCGAGTTGTCCCCAGGAGAAACGTATTTTAAAATT
>JAITTA010000203.1 GCA_031287395.1 Dysgonamonadaceae bacterium
TAGTGTCCCCGAACCCTATTGGTATTTCCCGGAAGGTCTTTACGTAGAAAAGTTTGATTCGGTTTTCAACGTGGAAGGGAATATTACGGCCGATACCGCTTATCATTACTATGAAAGACAAAAACTATGGCATGCTATAGGAAACGTTAAAGTAGTCAATCTCGCCGGTGAAAAATTTGAAACCTCCGAATTATTCCTGAATAGAAAGGAGGGACGGATTTATACGGATAAATTTGTCAGGGCCGAACGTAAAGGACAGATACATACGGGTTACGGATTAGAGTCTAACCTGAAAATGACTGACTGGCATATCCTCAATCATTCGGGAGTATATGATATTCCAGATAGCACCCGGACGGATCAGGAAACAGACATCCGGATTGAACCGGCAAAACAATGAGTACGGAACTATTGGAAATATTGTTGACTTTATTATTATCGGCTTTCTTTTCAGGAGCTGAAATCGCTTTTGTATCCTCCAACAAATTACTCTTCAAAGTTGAAAAACGCAAAAATAATCTGACTGCATCTATTCTGAATTTATTCTATAAAAATTCCAATCAATTCATTTCCACTATGCTGATTGGAAATAATATATCCCTGGTAACTTACGGGTTATTGATGGCACGGGCTTTGACCCCTTATTTCAACCCGTACATCACGGAAGAGATCTGGATACTCCTTTGCCAATCACTAATCGCAACCGGCCTTATCCTTTTTTCCGGAGAATTCATTCCCAGAACAATCGCCATAAGTAATCCCAACTTATTTCTGACAATAACGGCAATACCCCTGTTTTTTGTATACATCATTTTATATCCTGTCTCAAAACTCATATCCGGATTTGCCTGGCTTTTCCTGAAAACATTCGGAATTAAACTGCCTTCAGGAAAGAATATCAGTACATTCGGAAAAGATGATCTGGACGATTTCATTCAGAAGAGCATTCAGGAAGCTCCCCAAAACACCCAACTGGACAAAGAAATGGAACTGTTCCAAAATGCATTGGAGTTTTCTAATATCCGAGTTCGTGATTGTGTAGTCCCCCGAACAGAAATCGTTGCCGTGAGTACAGAAACGACATTGGAAGAACTTTTATCGAAGTTTATCGAAACCGGATTATCTAAAATATTGGTATTCAAAGAAGATATTGACAATATCATCGGATACATCCATTCTTCGGAAATGTTTACCAAACCGGACGACTGGACCCAAAGCATCATATCTTTGCCTTTCGTTCCGGAAAACATGGCCGCAAATAAACTGATGAAAAATATGCTGGAAGAAAAAAGGAATATCGCCGTTGTTGTCGATGAATTCGGTGGAACATCCGGTGTAATTACCCTGGAAGACCTCGTTGAAGAGATATTCGGAGAAATTGAAGACGAACACGATACCCGGAATCTGATTTCCAAACAGATCAATGAAAATGAATATATCCTGTCCGGCAGAGCCGAAATCGATCAAATCAATGAAAACTTCCGGCTAAACATACCGGAATCCGATGAATATCAAACAATTGCAGGATACATCCTCAGTTACAATCAAAGTTTTCCAAAGGTAAACGAACTCATTTCCATCGACCGTTATACTTTTAAAATCATCAAAATGTCAAACACCAAAATCGAATTGGTAAGATTAAAGGTGAGCAAATAAATAAATTTTCTCCAAAAAAGTATGGATAATAAACCAAAACTTCGTATCTTCGTGCGCAATTTCTGCAAAAATAAATTAAAACAAATATAAAGATCAATGGCAACGTTAGAAAAAATCAGGAGCAAAGCCGGCTTACTAGTAGCCGTAGTAGGTATCGCTTTGCTTGCATTTGTTATCGGAGACTTCCTGAAATCAGGCTCCACTTTTTTCCATCAATCCAAAGAAAAAATCGCTACAGTAAACGGTACATCCATCTCTATCCAGGAATACCAGGCAAAAGTGGAAGAAATGACCGAGGTTTACAAAAGAAGGATGCAGTCAAACTCAATAAATGAAGATATGCAAACCCGGATCAGGGAAGACGTCTTTGAAAGTCTTGTTAACAATATCCTTTTAGGCGACGAAACTGAAAAAATCGGAATGACAGTCGGAAAAGATGAACTTTCAGATATGATTATCGGCGACAACATTTCTCCGTTAATCCTTCAAATGCCTGATTTTCAGAATCCTCAAACAGGAACTTTCGACAAAAATATGTTGTTACAATTCCTTCAGACAATCGAATCCGGTGATTTGAGTAACTATCCGGAAGAAATGAAAGCTCAGTTACAGGAAGCAAAAAAATATTGGTTGTTCTGGGAACAAACTATCAAACAACAAAAACTGCAATCCAAATACTCCGCTTTGTTAGGGAGCGCTATTGCCGTAAACTCAATCGAAGCTAAAAATGCTTACGAAGAGAAGAAAATCAGCGTCGGGTTTGATTATGTCACACAAAATTATCAATCAATTCCCGATGATCAGGTTTCCGTATCCGATTCGGAAATCAAACAACTATACGAAAAGCGTAAAAATACTTACAAGCAGGAAAAACAACAAGTCATAAGTTTCATTGCAGTGGATGTAGTCCCGAGTAATGAAGATGAGGCCGCTATCAGAAAAACGCTAACCGATCTGAAACCTTCATTTTCACAACCGGATATCGATATTTCCGCTTTGGTAAATGAAAATTCGGATTTGAAATACATCGATGCTTTTATGGCCAAATCCGAATTGCGGAATGATATGCAGGATTTTGTCGAAAAAGCGAATGTCAATGATGTGGAAGGTCCTGAGTTGAAAGAAGGATCTTATTATGCTATGTATAAGTTGGTCGCCGTCACTACTGCTCCCGACTCGGTCAAGATCAACCAACTGGTATTGCCGAACATGGAAGATCAAGACTTGAAAAACCTTTCCGATAGTATAATCGGTGTTATTAAAGGAGGAAAATCATTCGCAGATGTGGCTACAGAAATGACCCAGGGGCGTACAAACGGAGAAATGGGTTATATGACGGAAGCACAATTGCTTGCAGCTACAGATGTAAAATTTAAAGATCAAATATTCAACGGTACTATCGGAGATATTTTTGTGGCAAAATCAATCCACGGGTCACACCTGGTACAAATTGTTGAGAAAACAAAACCTGTAGCCAAATACAAAGTGGCGACAATCCAATCGGCAGTAACTCCAAGTACTGAAACATACAGCAAATTGTATAACGATTTGAATTCGTATATTGCTAAAAACAATACCTTGGAAAAATTCAAGACTGCTGCTGCAGAAAGTGGTTACATGATTCAAAATGAAATGCCGATCACCGAAAATCAACCGAATCTGATAAATATCAGTTCTTCACGTCCTGCTATACGTTGGGCATTTGAACACAGGAAAGGAGATATCTCCGAAATTTTCGAATGCCAGGATCATTTTATAGTTGTTGCTGTTGACGGTAGTCTGAAAGCAGGGTATCGCCCATTATCATCCGTTTCGGAAATTCTGAAACGTGAATTACTGAATGACAAAAAAGCGGAAAAAATCATCAATGATTTGAAAGCAAAAAATTACACCTCATTGGATGAATATGCTAAAGAGATGAATGCAACTCCCAATTCGGTTGAGTTTGTAACATTCTCAACCTCTAACATTTCAGGTATAGGAACGGAACCAATCATTAACGCCCGTGCACCTCTGACGGAAGTAGGCCAGATTGCGGGTCCTTTGAAAGGTAGAGCCGGCATATATGTTTTGAATATCACAAGTAAAAAAGTTTCGGAAGTTCCATACAATGAAGAAAGTGAAAAGCAATCTTTGCAATCTACAAACATGTACAGAATGTACTCTTTCATGCCCGCTTTGAGAGATAAATCAAAAATCGAAGATAATAGGATACGATTTTATTAGAAGACCGTAAGACCGGAAGATCGTAAGACATGTAAGACATGTAAGATCGTAAGACATGTAAGATCGTAAGATTTGTGAAGAAACTATCTTATATCTCTTACGATCTTACATGTCTTACGATCTTCCGGTCTTCCGGTCTTACATGTCTTCCGATCTTACATGTCTTACGATCTTACATGTCTTACGGTCTTAAAAAATGGAAAGATTACTTGGTAAAACAATCGGAGAACTCAAACAGATAACTTCTGAGTTAGGAATGCCGGTCTTTACCGCCAAGCAAATATCGGATTGGCTGTACAAGAAGAAAGTGGACAGCATCGACAAAATGAGTAATCTATCAATCCTCAACCGGGAGAAACTCAAAACCCGGTTTGTGATCGGATCCTACCCTCCCACACAAAAACAAAAATCTCAAGACGGGACAATAAAATATCTGTTCAAAACAATATCAGAACACTTTATTGAAACCGTTTACATCCCGGAAGAAGACCGGGCTACCCTTTGTGTTTCTTCTCAAATCGGATGTAAAATGAATTGCCTGTTCTGCATGACCGGCAAACAAGGATTTTCGGGAAACCTCACAGCGAACGAGATTATAAATCAGATCCAATCGGTTCCGGAAAGTCCCAAATTGACGAATATCGTATTTATGGGTATGGGAGAACCTTTGGATAATGTAGATGAAATATTCGGAGTGCTGGAAATCCTGACTGAAGATTATGGTTATGCATGGAGTCCTAAACGAATCACGGTCTCCACTGTAGGCATCATTCCCGGATTAAAACGCTTTATTGAAGAAGGCCGGTGTCATTTGGCAATCAGTATCCACTCTCCATACGACAATGAACGGAAAACATTGATGCCGGTTGAAAAAGCATATCCGATACGGGAAGTAATCAATTTGATACGACAATACGATTTTTCCCATCAACGCAGGATATCATTCGAATACATCCTGTTTAAAGGTCTGAATGATGACCTCCAGCATGCAAAAGACCTGGCAAAACTTCTCGCAGGTATTCCATGCCGGGTGAATCTGATCAAATATCATGCTATTCCGGATGTTGATCTGAAAAGCTCCGATACGGCTGCAATGCCCGCTTTCAGAAACTATTTATCGTCTAAAGGGATTACCTGTACAATCCGCTCTTCACGAGGAGAAGATATTTTAGCCGCCTGCGGTATGCTTTCCACAAAAGAATATCGTATCTTTGCAGAAAAGAGTTTTTAAGTTACAGGTTTTAAGTTATAAGTTCTGTTTACTCGCAACGATACCCTGTTCCTTAAAACTTACAACTTAAAATGTATAACTTTATGTATAAAATAGGCATCACACACGGAGACACCAATGGAATAGGGTATGAAATGATCCTGAATGTTTTTTCAGACTCACGGGTCACCGAACTTTTCATTCCGGTGCTCTACGGATCATCAAAAGTTGCAGCATACCACCGGAAAACAATGGAAATACAGACAATGAATCTGCACGCCATAGATCAGGCGACCGATGCTGTTCAAAACCGGTTAAACGTCATCAATTGTGTTGACGATGAAATAAAAGTAGAACTTGGCAAATATACCCCCGAATCAGGAAATGCAGCTCTACATTCGCTGGAAAGAGCCGTAAAAGACCTGAACGAAGGGAAAATTGAGGCTATCATCACATTGCCCGCAATCATTCATGAAATTCAGAGAAACGGTATGAAATACTCCGGACAAACCGAATTCGTGGAGACTTCCGTCGGAATGACAAACCAATCTTTGGGTATTTTGGTAAAAGAGAATCTGAGGATAGCTCTTGTCACCGGTAATATTCCTTTAGCGGAAGTTGCAACTCAACTAAAGGAAGAATTGATCTTCAAAAAACTTTCTGATTTACAAACCAGCCTGATACGTGATTTTGCCGTTTCCGCTCCCCGGATTGCAGTATTATCACTCAATCCTAATACTACTCCCGAAAATCCGGGAAAAGAGGAATCGGAACAAATTATTCCGGCTATGGACAAGGCTTCCAAATCCGGAATATTCTGCTTCGGACCTTATGCTTCTAACGATTTTTTTGGTTCGGACCATTACACTAAATTCGACGCCATATTGGCCATGTATTACGATCAAGGATTGATTCCTTTCAGAACTCTCGCCACACAAGATGGAGTTTATTTCAATGCAGGACTTCCTATCGTCAGGACAGCTCCGAATATGGGCCCCTCATTTGATATTGCAGGAAAAAATATTGCTCCGGAAGGGGCTCTCCTGAATGCAATATACCTTGCTATCGACATCATAAGAAACAGAAAAACGGATGACGAAATCAATGCAAACCCGCTTAAAAAGCATTATTTCGAAAAAGGTTTGGACAATGAAAAATTAGATCTGACATCAGACAATTAGAATAGACCCCAAATTTCAAAACAATTTATAAGAAAAAAAGAATTGTAAGCAAAAACTTACAATTCTTTTTTTCTTATAGATTAAATAACGAACGACAAGCGATCAAGGCAACTTTATTGTCATATCATACCATCCTGCAAACGTTCCTGCGGAAACAGCCCTGCGAAAATATATATTGACTAGTTTAGATGCCGGGTTATAATAAGTTAGTTTGGTACTCAGGTCCACTTCCTGCCAAATAGCGCCGTACGTAGCATGCAAAAAAGGAGTATCAAGCCTCCACATTCCGCTTGTAGGGGAAGTAACCCCTGTGAGGAAAGTAATTTTACCGGTGTCATCCCAATTCAACTTAATATTAGACCCTGCAAAATTTGGACTAAGACTATCAAAACGTTTTTCCAATTTATAAACCGGTTTTTCCAAATTAACTGACACATACCATTTTACCGGAACATTTTCAAACTTAACGCCATAAAGGACTTCAACTACAGGATCCGAATAGATGGCATCGCCAACCAAACGCCATTCTATACCGTTGAAAATAAATTCTACGGGTTTTCCTTTAACGCCACTTTGATTCACGCCCACAGCCGTAATAGCATACGTAGCAGCCAAGCTTTCATTCAGATAATCCAAGTTTTCTGCCGGATATTTCTGACCTAATTCTACCACTCTTGCTGCGTATGCATTTTCATCATTCTTTGCCAGAAAGTCATCTTTATCTGCTTTTTTCTCTGCTAATACATAAAATTCGGTGCATGCCTGATTCGGCATAAAACGTAAGTTCACAGTAGCATCTGCATCCGTACCCGCAGGAATAGCGTAATTATAGATGGTAACAAGCGGTCCAGACTCCCCGCCTTCCGCTAAATTATCCACTTCTTCACAGCCGCTAAAACACAATGCCAGCAGAACCGCAAAACTATATATTATTTTTTTCATACTATAAATTCTTTACTATTTTATTTACTATCCAATCAAACTTTTTTACCACGCAGGATCCGAATCAGGAGGAGTTACCGGAGCAGGATTATTTTCGTCGGGATTAATACTGAAATTATTATTAAATTCCGTACGAACGATACAATAGTTCATCCAAGTAGGAGAGGTAGATGTATTATATCTTCTACTTACCGGGTGGTTGGTTCCTGTATAACTGCGGGTAATGCCTTTATTGAGACGCTTGATATCAAACGTAGAAAATCCTTCACCCCAAAGCTCTATTCTGCGCTGTACCCAGATTTCATTGACAATTAAATCCGAAGACGAGCCGGTACTTACATAAGTCGGATCGCGATACGTTTTGACAAAATTTTCGAGCAACTGCTTTCCTCTTGACCCATCAGAACTTTGTCTTGCCGCAGCCTCTGCTTCAATCAACATCATTTCTTCTACGCGCATCAATGGAACGGAGGTAGCCGACGCTACACTATAATCCTCAAAATTACCTTGCCCTGGTCTGAATTTGAGGGTTGAATAATCTCTAATCTGGGTTGCGTCGGGATAATCACTTTCAATTTCAGCCGCTGTAGCGCCCGGTTTTTTGTATGATTTTTTACGAAAATCCGTCTCAGGAATAAGGTCGTACAAATGACGGTCTATACAAAAAGCGTCCATACCGGGACCGGCGTATCCATAGTATTGTTCAGGACACATGAAAGAAGTCCAGTTGCAAATACCCGTCTGAACAACATCATTGTTCGATGTTACGGTAGTGCACCATATCCATGAATTGTTATTGTTAGGCGTATTAAACCCGCTTTGTCTGTCCAACCATTGCGCTTGCGTCAGGGGAGTAAACCCGGACTGAGCCAATTTCGCATACTTTTCGGCCTCTACCCAGTTTCCTATTTCGAGATAAACGCGAGCGAATAGTCCATTCGTAGCAGCCAAACTTGGAATGTTCTTAGCCATAGTCGGCGCTTCCTTTAAATAGAGAGCCGCTTTTTCCAAGTCCGCCAGAATCATTGGATATAATTCCAAAGCCGTTAGTCGTGGATTGTTGGCTACGTCCACTGTTTCTTCCGTCACACGGGGAACCGTCAAACCTCCCGGATTATTTACGTAAGAACCGTTTAAGTACAGGCGTGCTAAATCAAAATAAACTATAGCCCTGTAAAAATAGGCTTTTCCTAAAGCAGCCAACACTTCGGGCGAAGCATTATCGGGGTCAGGCACTAAGGTAATCAATTCATTGGCATTGAAAGCCCATTTATAGTACCATCTCCATGGGAATTGACAATTGGTATAATCAGGACCGAGTCCTGTACTAATGTTATACCATGTACCAAACTGATTATATACAGCTATATAAGCTATATCCGACCCCATTAAATCTCGTTGGAGCATCAAAGCCGGATAACCAAAATCCCAGTGATTTCCATTGCCAACGGTGTTATAATTATTCATCCAAGCGTCCAATCCGACCCCTGTGGTCAGGATGGCAGCCTCCACTCTTGCTTTTTGTTCGGTCGTAATAGAGGATCCCATAGGTTCCGTTTCATCTAAACAACTACTTAACATCAATGAAAAAGTTGTAAAGATCAATCCTATTGTTATTATTCTATTCATTTTATTTCAATTTATTGATTTAACCTAAGATTTTCATTTAGAAAGTAACTTGTACTCCTACCGTCATACTCCGGGGGATTCCGTAGTTTGTTTCTCTTGTTTCTCCTGAATAGCTTACGCGAGGTTCCAATCCTTTCCGCTTCGACCAATAGGCAACATTTTCTACGGCGCCATACAAACGAATACTGTTGATATCAATTTTCTTCGTCCATTTAGCAGGGAAAGTATAGCCTAAGTTGATATTCTGGAAATTCAACATGCTTGCATCCACCAAGAAACGGTCGGAAGAGGCTGTCTGGCTGTTAGACTCGTTGTCCTGATATCGTGGGATCAGGCTTGAAGTATTGGTTGGCGACCATGCTTGGAGTATATCTTTGTGCATGGCGTAACCACCTCCAGAGGATACAGGAGACGCCATGAGAGAAGCATAAGGGCTATCATACACTTTCCCGCCTATTTGATAATCAAATGTAATATTCAGATCAAATCCTTTATAGGTAAAAGCCGTTCCAAATCCACCGTAAAAGTCGGGGATAGACGTACCAATGCCAGAGTATTGAGATGCCTCCGATGGTCTTGTTGTCGTTTCTTCACCGATCACTTTTCCATCGGAGTCTTTAATCTTCTTATAATATAATGACTCGCCATATTCATTTAATCCCGCAAATTTCAACAAGTAGAAATCATAGATAGAACCGCCTTCACTGATCCATTTATCTCCGCTGGCAAAACCTTGGTCGGGCGTTTTCAATCTTTCCGGAGGTAAAGTAATCATCTTGTTCTTTAGCGACGTTACGTTGAAGTTTAAAAGCCATTTGAAATCCTGTGCATCAATAACTTTTCCCACTAAATTCAATTCTACGCCATAGTTACGAAGGTCACCTATGTTATCATAAAAACTGGAGTAACCGGAAGATTCCGGAGCAGGACGAAGGAATAAAAGGTCGTAGGAGGTACGGTTGTAATATTCAAACGAACCACTTATTCTGTTGTCAAAAAGGTCAAATTCCACACCGGCATTAAAGTTGACATTGGTTTCCCAGGAAATACCTTTGTTTCCTTTGGCAGAGAAAGGCGTACCTACTGCTCCATCAGACTCTACAATATTATATATATTTGTATAACGATAATTTCCGATATTATCATTCCCGTTGGAACCGTAACTGGCTTTCAATTTCAACTGGTTTACCCATGTTACTTCACTCATAAAGTTTTCTTTATCAACCAACCATGCACCGCCGACACTCCAGAAATTACCCCAGCGATTGTCCGGATGAAAACGGGAAGAACCGTCGCGACGATAGGACGCCGATATGAAATATTTACTGTCGTAATTGTATTGCGCCCGTCCCAAAAAACCTCCTACATTGTATCTGATTGTACTGGAACCGGTACTTACTGTATTGACTGCATGATCCAATTCAAGCGCGATACCTGAAAACATATTGTTTTTTGATCCACTGAACCGATACTCATTCTGATCATAATATTCATGCCCCACCATCACATCAAATGAGTGTGCGTCGATTTGGTCGGCGTAGGTCAGCAATTGTTGATAGGTATAATTATTGTAACGTCTTTGCTCTTTGTAAATTGCACCGTTAGAGGTCGCATATTGTCCAAAATACGGGTTCGTATAATCAGTATAACGATATTCCTGAGTATAAGAGGAAGCATTGATTTGTAATTTCAATTTATCTGTGAAATTAATATCTGCAAATCCGGTGATATTGAACGAACTGCCATCGTAATTTCTTTCATTCAATATTGCATCCGAAATGGCATTTGTTCCAGTTAAGAAAGGACGTGTGATGCCGATACTCTCACCATTACCATAGTCATAGCGTTTTATACCACGTGCATCATATAGAATATTTTTATTGCCGTCACGAATGTACAAGGGATAAATAGGCGCCATACGAGCAGTGAACGCGAAGATGTTACTGGAACTTCCGCTTCCCGAATCATAATCACCCGGCGACTGTGATTTATAAGCGTAATAAGCCAAATTACCTCCTACCTTTAACCATTTTTTAACTTGATAGTCTGCTTTTAACCTACCTGTAAAGCGTTGATAATCTGATTTTTCAACAATTCCTTCTTCATCCAGATAGCCGATAGAAGCATAAAAGGTAGATTTGTCATCACCACCGGAGATATTCACGTTATAATCTTGGCGAAGACCTTGTTTGTAGACCTCGTCTTTCATATTATCAGGTTGCAAGTAATACTTTTCCCCGTTGGGGCCGGTCACTGTTCTGCCCAATGTAGCTTTCGGATTGAGCTGTTTATTCACAATCAGCGGTTCTCCTTCAGGAAGTGTATAGACATTGTAGCGTAGTCTGTCCATTAAAGTGGCATTGGCATTAGCAGCAGCCGTTGCGTCACTTTGTCCCAAACGGTTGTAATAATAATTGTACAAACCGCCATAGTAGGCTTCATAATATTGCCCTGGATCTTTGATTAAGTCATAATCTACTCTGCTATAATTCTTCACACCCACTTTGGCGTCCACGCTAACGGTTGCTGAGCCTTTTTTCGCTTTTTTCGTCGTAATCATCACGACGCCATTCGCAGCCCGAGAACCGTATAGTGCGTTAGCAGCAGCGTCTTTCAAGACAGTAAATGTCTCAATGTCCTGCTGGTTAATAGAAGAAAGATTGCCCGTGTAGGGTGTTCCATCCACAATGATCAACGGATCCAAACCTGCATAAAGAGAGGTAAATCCACGAATACGTATGGATGACTGCGAACTTGGCGAACCGTCGGTGCTGCGAATTTGGACACCAGGCAGCTGTCCTGCAAGCGAATTAACAACATTTGTAGATACGCGCTTTTCCAATTTCTCCGCATTCAGTGTTGAAGCAGAACCTGTGAACTGGCTCTTTTTCGTTGTTCCATAAGCAACAACAACAACTTCATCCAACAATTTTGCAGAAACTTTCATTACGACCCGCATATCCGGCGCAATGGTCACTTCCTGGTCTTCCATTCCCAGATATTTCACAATCAAAGTGGTGGCCGAATTTGGGACATCCAATGTAAACTGCCCGTCAATATTAGTAACCGCACCAATTGCCGTGTTACCTTTTACCATCACAGAAACACCAACAATGGGTTCGTTGCTCTCATCTACAACAACCCCTTT